>CALDUJ010000161.1 GCA_937923735.1 uncultured Flavobacteriaceae bacterium
TATAGCGATGGGGCTCACCTCTTACCATTCCGAACAGAGAAGTTAAGCCCATTTGCGCCAATGGTACTACAATCGTGGGAGAGTAGGTCGCCGCCTTTCTTGTACTGAAATCAATTCAGTATTTTATAAATCCTCAACATCATGTGATGTTGGGGATTTTTTTGTGCTATAATCTATGCTTTGATACATTTGCTGACTAATCTCCTGAATATTTTTTTATTTTATGATTTTAAACTATTTTAGGCTATATGAATAACAGCATACTCCAAGCTTCTTACCTTACTTTAAGTAAATCTAAAAACCTTCTTTCTAAATTATCCAATGAAGAATTGTGTAATGATAATATACCGCCTTATCATTCCAGTATTGGATCACACATTAGACATATTCTAGATTTTTATAAGTGTATATTCAATGGTATAGAAAATGGAATTGTTGACCTTACAAATAGAGAGCGGAATCTGTCTGTCGAAAAGGACTGTAATTGTGCAGTAGATTATTTGGATTCTATCTTATATAAATTAGAGAATGCTGACTTTCAAACAGATACAACAATTGATGTAATTGACGATTTGGGAAACGGAAACTTAAAAATTAGTTATACAATTGGTTCACTTTTCGCCCAGGCAAATAGTCATACGATTCATCATTATGCCATTATTAATTATATTTTAGATAGGTTAGGGATTATTATGGAAGATGAAGATTTTGGCATGAACCCTACATCACCTAAAAAGGAACTTAATATCAACTAGTTCTTTTTCTTTTTAAACATACTATTCATAATTGTATTAATACCTTTAAAGGCCACTACTATAGCAGCGATACATATAAGTATTGCAATTATAAGTAAAGGAAAGTAAGTAGTACTCTCTTGGTCGCCAAATACAATATCTAGTAACGTAGGTCCAATAAACATTAGCACTAAGGCAATAGCCATGTACTTTAAGCCTTTTGATAATATTTCCTTATCAGTATTCATTTATTATAATTATCGATAGCATTTCTAACACTTTTATACTCGCTCAAGAGTTTTTCAGCTTCAGGATACGTCACATTTATTTCTTTCATTATCATTTTCACACCTCTGTCCACTAATTTATTATTACTCAATTGCATATCGACCATCCTATTTCCTCTGACATGACCTAGTTGAATCATTACAGAAGTTGTAACCATATTCAAAACTAATTTTTGAGCAGTTCCTGCTTTCATTCTAGAACTTCCGGTAACAAATTCTGGCCCTACTACAACTTCTACAGGAAATTGAGATTCTTTAGCTAACGGACTCCCTGAGTTACATGTTATACAACCTGTAGAAATACCATTTGAATTACATTCTTTAAGCGCTCCAATTACATATGGCGTAGTTCCTGATGCTGCGATACCAATTACAACATCTTTTTTGTTTATATCAAACTCTTTAAGGTCTTTCCAACCTTGTTCCGTAGAATCTTCAGCAAATTCGACAGCTTTTCTCATTGCTTTATCTCCTCCAGCCATTATACCAATGACTAAATCATGTGGCACTCCAAATGTTGGAGGACATTCTGATGCATCTACAATGCCGAGTCTTCCACTTGTGCCGGCACCTAAGTAAAATAGTCGACCACCGGATTTTAATTTGATTACAATTTCTTTTACGAGCTCTTCAATTTGAGGAATTTGTTTTTCTACTGCCAGTGGTACTGTCTTATCCTCATTATTAATATTGAACAATAGTTCAGAAACAGACATCTTCTCAAGATTATCATAATTAGAACTAGATTCTGTTATTTTTTTGAATGTCAAAACTGAAAGGCTATTTTTCCAAAAGTAAGAATTTGAAAACTTTTAAGATGCTATTCGATAACGAATGTTTGCTTGTATTCTTGTACAATAGCAAAATATCCTAAAGCAAAATTGTTTGGGTTGTCAACATTATCTGTAGTGTCCTGATTATCTATATCGGTAGCATTGATGAAATTACCCCTTACGGTTACTGCTGGAGTTTCAAAAGGTCCGAAATCACCTTCACTTTGCTCAATAAGTAAGTCTATATAGTTGTAAAAGCTTTCATCGCAGCCAAGAATACTTACTTCAACTTCATCTCCAGGGTTCAATTCTTCGTCATAGAAATAAGAGAATTCAAATTCTTGACCTTGATAAAATTCATCTTCGGAGACTAAATAATTACCAAAGTCAAAATCAAAAATATAGAAATCGTCGCGATCTTCAACATCTGTAAAAGTGACCTTTAATTCAGTTTCATCTCCATTAAAAAGATCACCATCACCCTGTTCTAGGTTATCTATAGGGACGGTAGGAACAAACTTTGTAGTAGCTAGATATATTTCATTATTCACATTTATTTGAAGTAAATATTCATCTTGCATCAAATTTTCTGTTGTAAATGACTTGGCATATTCTCCAGGTCCTACCTCTGGTAATACAGGTTCACCAGTACCTCCAGCACCCGGATTATCAACATTTAGAAGCGTAATTTGATCTACTGAAACTGGTATTGGCTCCTCAAAGAAAGAGCTCGTTTGAGTGACTTTCACTCTTACTTCTGTAGAAGTTTGAGTTGCATCTACTCTTACTACTGCATCAAATATGAGTCTAGGGTTTTCGGTAGGCAAATCTACTTGAATAACATCTTCGCATGAAGTTAATATGAGAAAACATGTTAATGTATAAATGAGATTTTTCATTTCAATCATTTTAAATACTAAATTCATATTACTGAATAGTTAAGATTTGGGAACGTTCTTGTATCATAGCGAAATAACCTAAAACAAATTCTTGAGGACGCCCTACATTATCAAAAAGGTCAATATTATCTATGTCTTCAACTTTTAGGATATTGCCTCTAACTGTTGTAACTGGTGTTTGAAAAAGAGGATTTTCATCAAATTCACTTTGGGTTATTAGTTCACCTATATAATTGTATAATTGCTCGTCTACGCCCCACATTTTTACTTCTAAATTGTAGCCTGGATTAAGATTTTGGTCTGTAAAATATGAAAACGTATAGTCTTGCCCGTTAAAGAATGTATCTTCAATAACAACATATTCTCCGTCACCAAAACTAAAGGCGTAAAAATTTTCTTCATCTTCAGGATCTGTGAAGCTGATGATTATTTCAGTTTCATTTTCATCAAATAAGGTTTCGGTTCCTTGAGTAACTGAAGTCAGCTCAGGAACTGAAGTATAGCTTGAAAATGCTAAATAAAGCTCTTCATTATAGACGAAAGTTAAAACATTAGTATGCTCTGGATTAGGCTCGCCTATAAGAAGTTGTGGAGGGTTATATGCTACATCATCTTCACCTGGAATATAATCTCCCAATATATTTGGGTCTGGAGCATAAAAAGCAACACCTCCTACATCTGTATTTAGTAATTGTATACGTTCAATGAGAGTTGGTTCAATCTCATCAAAGAAATTGCCAGTCGTGGATACGTGAATCCTGTTTTCTCTTGGTGTATCTGCATTAAATGGTAGTATTGCATCAAAAATAAGTCTTGGCTCTTCATTTGGGGCATCTATACTAACAACATCCTGACAATTGGATGAGGTCATATACAATGCTAATATGTAGAGTACTTTTTTCATTTAAAACTTAAAATTATATGTTACTGACGGTACAATTCCAAAAATTGATGTCCGCACAGCCTCGTTTACACCAGTATCATCATTTTGCCTAAAGTTAATAGAGGCTGCATTTCTTCGATTATATAGATTGTATATACTAAATACCCATTCAGATTGTAATTTTCTGTCTTTATTTTTCTCAGGTTTTAGAGTCGCTGCAATATCAATACGGTGATAGTCAGGTAGTCTTTGTTCGTTACGAAGCCCATAATAAGGTATTGTTATTCCTTGAAATTCGAATTGACCTATTGGATAATTGGTTGGTCTCCCAGTTTGGTATACTAAATTAGTGTTGAAGCTCCATTTTTTATTTAATTCGTAATTGGCATATATAGACAAATCATGAGGTCTATCGTAAGGTGTGTTATACCATTCTCCAAGATTTATGCCTGTCTCCAGATTTGACCTTCCGTTATCTCTAACTGGAGGTCTTCCAGGTGTGCGTTGTTCAGATTTTGAGAGTGTATAAGCTAACCAACCTTGAAGCTTTCCTGTATTTTTTCTTATTAGAATCTCTAAGCCATAAGCTCGAGCTTCTCCATTTAATATAACTTGCTCAATAGCATTGTTTGCTATAAGGTTTGCACCATCTATATAATCAATTCTGTTCTGCACATCTTTGTAATATACTTCAGTCTCTAAAGTATAATCACCATTCCACATATTTTTAAAATAACCAAGAGCGTATTGATCTAATAACTGTGGTTCTACAAAAGGACCACTTGGTGTCCAAACATCTAGTGGTGTTGGAGAACTTGTATTAGATAATAAATGCAAGTACTGAGATAACCTTGTATAGCTAGCTTTTATGGAATTATCATCATTAAATGAATAAGCCAGCGATATGCGGGGCTCCAAATTTGTAAAAGACGCTAACTGATCTCCTCTTTTAGGATTGGTAACACCAATAGGGTCAGCACTTTGATATATTAATAAAAATGGATCAAAAGTAACAGGTTGATTGAAGTTATATATATTCAGTTCATCTTGTCCTAATCTAATAAAATGGCTAAGCCTTAGCCCATAATTAATACTAAGTTTATCGGTGACATCTTGTTCAACATCAATGTAAACAGC
>CALDUJ010000162.1 GCA_937923735.1 uncultured Flavobacteriaceae bacterium
TACAACGTTTTAAAAGTAATATTTCATTTTTAACCTATTTAGCCTTTGGATTTCGTGCTGTTTTTATTTTGGCAATACCCAATTTATCTCAAGATTTTTACCGTTTTATCTGGGATGGCCGCATGATATTGGAAGGTTCCAACCCATACCTCCATACCGTAGAGTCATTCTTGATAAATAACGAACTTCCTGTTAACCAAGCTCAAGAATTGTACGAAGGCATGGGCAGCTTGAACGCAAGTCATTACACTAATTACCCACCTATAAATCAACTTTGTTTTGTTATTGCTGGGTTATTTGCTGGCAATAGTATTTTGGGCTCTGCGATAGTGATGCGCCTACTTATCATTGCAGCTGATATTGGGACACTCTACTTTGGGAAAAAATTGTTAGAAAGACTTAACATTCCTGTAAACAGAATCTTTTGGTATATATTAAACCCATTTATCATTATTGAACTCACTGGAAACCTTCATTTTGAAGGCGTTATGATTTTCTTTTTGATTTGGAGTTTATACTTACTACATAAAGAGAGGTGGCAATGGGCAGCTGTGGTATTTGCATTATCTGTTTCGGCAAAGCTAATTCCACTGATATTTCTCCCTTTGTTTTGGCAATGGTTTGCTTCGACAAGTTCAGCAACCACAAATTCAGAAGATTATACAAAAAAAGATTCTGTCATGTCGAGCGGAGTCGAGACATCCATTAGCAACTCTGTGGTTGCCACGTCGCAAACTCCTCGCAATGACATAAAAAAGGGAATAACAAGATTAATAGGTTTTTACGCTATTATTGGTATAGTAACCTTACTTCTCTTCCTTCCGTTTTACTCCTCTTCATTTATCTCCAATTATGCAGAGACCGTAGCACTATGGTTCCAGAATTTTGAATTTAATGCTAGTTTATATTATATAGCTCGTGAGATTGGCTACTCCTTTAGAGGCTATAACGAGATTGCCATTATTGGTAAATATATTCCGTTGGTGGTTATTGGTTTTGTATTACTGATTACCTTTTTAAGAAAAAACAAAAGTATGCCTCAGCTTATAGCTGCTATGCTACTAGTGTTATCCTTTTATTACTTTACAGCGACCACAGTACATCCATGGTATATTGCAACACTTTTGATTCTGTCTATTTTTACAAACTATAAGTTTCCGTTAGTGTGGAGCTTTGTAATTATCCTAAGTTACTTGGCTTATATAAATATTGATAAAGCCGATAAGTCTGAAAATCTTTGGATTATTGGTTTGGAGTATGTAATAGTTTACGGAATTTTCTTTTATGAAGTATTTGTAAAAAACCTCACTAAGTCAAAACACAGTTTCACTCACTCATAAACCTAAGTAACTCAATACTACTTGAAACCCCCATTAATAGCCTATAGATTTGATGCAAACAAAAACATATACTATTATGAAAACACAAGCCATTACCCAGAAAAACATTTTTAAAACCTTAGGTTTATTTAGTCTTTTTATGATTTTAACCCTAACAAGCAATACAGTAACCGCGCAAACTGAGCGCACGGTAAAAGGTGTTGTAAGCGATGAAATTGGGCCTCTAGAACGTGCAACTATTGTCCTCAAAGGCACAAATATCGGTGTTGATACTGATGAAAAAGGGGCATTTACATTCCCTCAAAAATTAAAGGAAAACGACAAATTAGTTGTTATTCAATTAGGATACAAAGACAAAGAAGTAACTATTGGTCCTGACACCACATTTGTAGAAGTCAAATTAACCGATTACGACATTGTTATAGTGGGATCGCTCATGATTGGCAATAACAATACAGTTGCCAAAGACCCAAATAATTAATCTACTTAATGAGAAAATTATACATTTTATTGCTCTTTACTTTTACTTGGCAACTTAATGCACAACAAAGCGATTTTAAAACAATATCTTTTAAAAAAGCAGACAATATTGCAGCGCTTCTTGAAGGTAAAGAGCTTAATAATCTTCCTCTTTTAGCTCATAATCTCACTTACAAATTAGACACTGATGTAGAGCGTTTTAGAGCCATATACTATTGGGTATGCCATAATATAAAGAATGATTATTACCTCATGGTAAAAAATGACCGAATGCGAAGGAAATTAAAAAATGATATAACGCAACTCAACACTTGGAATAAGACATTTAAAAAAGAGGTGTTTAATAAACTTTCTAAAGAAAGAAAAACACTTTGTACTGGATATGCCTTTTTAATAAAAGAGTTAGCAATGCATGCTGGCTTAGAGTGTGAAATTGTAAATGGTTACGGAAACACTTCAAATTCCTTTAAGAATTTAAAAATGCCTAACCACTCTTGGAATGTTATTAAACTCAATGGCAAATGGTATTTATGTGATGCCACATGGTCTAGCGGTTTTATTGATGAATCTTACCAATTTAAGTTTAATTATAACGACGCTTTTTTTCTGATGGAACCTCAGCAATTTGGAAAAAACCATAAACCACTTAATTCTAAATGGTTTCTTTATGACATACAAGAAACTAGATAATCGTTTAACTATAACATCTTCAAAGTATTCACCTCTTGTTCCGTTAAGTGTTTCCAATGTCCTCGAGGAATATCTTTTTTAGTTAAATGGCCAATTGCAACGCAATCTAGTTTAACTATATCGTATTTAAGGTATTCGAAAATGTCTCGAAGAATCGTATTACCAGTATTCTTAATTTTAACACCTACTTCTTTTTTAGAAGCACCATCGATATAGCTAATCTCTTCAACACTCTTTAGCTTTCCCTTAATTTTAAATCCTTCTTGAATTTTCTTGAGGTCTTCTAACTTCATGTTCTTATCTAACTCAACATGAAACAATCGGGTTACTCCATTTTTAGAATTAGTGAATTTTTTATGCACCACTTCGTCATTAGTGAATAATAGTAATCCAAGTGAGCTTCTACCTAATCGCCCTATGGGTCTGATTTTGGCAGACGTAGCATTTGCTACTAATTCCATAACGGTTCTTCCCTTACCTTCGCTAGTAGTTGTAGCAAAGCCCTTAGGTTTGTTTAGTAACACATAGGCATTCTTTTCTGGGTTGATTCTAGCACCGTCAAAACGTACTTCATCACTTAGTTTTACTTTGTAACCCATCTCTGTAACCACTTTTCCGTTTACAGTAACACTACCTACACTGATATGCATATCAGCGTCTCGACGAGAACATATACCAGAATTGGCGATGTATTTATTTAAACGAATTTGGTCAGGATTAGATGCTTTTTTAGGCGCACTCTTTCTAACAGGTGTGTTACCTTTCTTATTGGTTTTTACGCCTCGTAAATTCCTGCTTTTCTTATTTTCATGCTGCGGCTTACCCATAGTGTTATTTTCGGCAAAGATAAGTCTTAAATTAAGAATGCGTATTTTACTTTCGCTATTTATTCTTCAAAAGAAACTGTAGATTGTCTGTCTCTATTTACAGTGAGCTTTGTAACATCTGGTCTTGAATAATGGCCAACTGCATCAAAATTTTGACGTTCTTCGTAAACACGATTAAAATCTATAGTCTCTATTATTAAACTTTCTTTGTCGCAAACTGGAGACACTATCCATTCACCATCTGGTCCCGCAATACAACTTCCGCCATTTGCTAATACTTTAGGGGCTTTTTCAAGAATTTCATCCAAATGTGGTGTGTCTTTAGGAAAGTCATTTATGGTCATCGTACTTGACACAGATATGACGTAAGATCTAGATTCTCTTGCTATAAATCGGGTAATATCTTTAGTATTATGCTCACTTCCTGGCCAAACCGCAATGTGTAAGTTTTCTCCTTGACCATACAATGCCGCTCTTGGTAATGGCATCCAGTTTTCCCAGCAGTTAAGTCCACCAACCGTAAATTGTTTTAAGGGATGCACTTGTAATCCGTTTCCATCTCCTGGTGCCCAAGTAAGGCGCTCATCGTACGTAGGTTGTAGTTTACGATGTACCGATTTTATCTCTCCTTCTTCGTTAATATACACCAAAGACGCATACAAACTATGACCTCCTCGATCTTGTGGTATCTCAATTATACCGAGATAAACTGCCATTTTATGTTTCTTGGCTAGTTTACAAATACCATCAATATCTCCAGATTCAATGCTTACTGAATTTCTTGCATAATGTGCATGCAACGACTTATTGACTTTCTTATCCCATGCGGCACCGTCTGTAAGTGCCAACCAAAATGGATAACCTGGTAAAAGCCCTTCACCAAAAACTATAAGTTCGCATCCTTTTTCAGCCGCCTCATTGATACTTTTTTCTACCTTTTTAATCGTTTTCTCTTTATCTAACCATACAGGCGCTATTTGAGCTAATGCTATTTTAAGAGTGTTTTTCATTATAAAATACGTTTTAAAACTAAGTCAACATCGATTAGTAAAATACTGAAAACCCCAGCGACAATAATCAACTTCAAGATATTGTGTAATATTAAATATTGTGATTTTTTAGAGGATTTCCATAACAACAATAAGAATACGATTAGCAGTATCGTACTAGCGTAAAAATAAATATACATATGCCCAATTTCGTAAAACTTTAAAAGAAGAAATGTAGGCACTAGGGTCAGTACTACCAAAATAGACAGGAATATCTTAGCTAATTTATCACCATAAACTACTGGAATTGTTTTATAGCCATTTGCTAAATCACCTTTTATATTTTCTAAATCCTTACTTAATTCCCTCATGGATATGATTAAAAACAAAAAAATGGCATGTACAAAAATCACGCTTCCAAAGTTTTTATAATACATAAAGATGGCAAAGAAAGGTAATATGGTTAGTACAGCTGATGTGAGATTGCCAACGAATGGCAACTTCTTAAGCTTATGACTGTAAAACCAAATACCAAAAATATATACCGAAAAGAATAACACAGCGTTAAACGACACATAGCTTGCCATAACAACTGCAGAAAAATTCACAATAAAATAGATGGACAACTTTGTATTTTGACTTACTAATTGGTCAAGTTTTGACTTAATGGGTCTGTTTATTAAATCTTTTTCTGAATCATAAAAATTATTGATAATGTAACCGCCCGCTATTACCGCAGCGGATGCCAATACGAGCATGAGTAGATTAACATCCAACAAAACTTGTCTGAGAGGTCTATCTGGAGCCATTATATAAACAGAAGCAAGATATTGTGCAATAACTATAACAAGGATGTTATATCCGCGAACTACCGAAAACAAGCTAAACGCTTTAACTAGAAAGCTCTTTTGTTTTGGAGTGACCATAC
>CALDUJ010000163.1 GCA_937923735.1 uncultured Flavobacteriaceae bacterium
ACCATAAAGCCAACCGTAACCCAGGCCCAGTTATCTCCAGCATTGTAACCCAACAGTGGAGGGAGCAATAAGTTTCCAGCACCAAAAAACAGGGAGAATAGAGCAAATCCGGTAATAAATATATCTTTGGTCTTATTCAAAAGAAATTAGTTTTGTTAAAAATATACTGCTGACTGCAACTGCCAGCTGAATACTATTTTTCCGAAAGATACTTGAAAATGATTTTACCATACAAAGGGATTGATATTTTTTATACAGATGAAGGTTCTGGAAACCCTATTGTTTTACTTCATGGTTTTTTAGAAGACCACACCATGTGGGATTTTGCATTACCAGAAATTAAAAAGAATAATCGCACCATAACTATCGATTTATTAGGCCATGGAAAAACCGGCTGTATGAGCGAAACCCATTTAATGATTGATATGGCTGATGTTGTTGATGCTGTTTTATCTCATTTAAACATTAATGAATCTATTTTGATAGGTCATTCCATGGGAGGATACATTGCTTTAGCTTATGCTGAAAATAATACTGAGAAAGTAAAAGGCCTTTGTTTGATGAATTCTACGTTTGAAGCTGATGGTGAGGAGTTGAAAGCTCGCCGTACAAGAGCTAATGAAATGGTAAAAGATAATTTTGAGAGCATGGTCCGAATGTCTTTTGCGAATCTGTTTAGTGAGAGTAGTAAAGAAAAATTTGAAGTTGAGTTTAAAGCTGCCTTAAAGATTGCTTTAGAAACTTCAGTAGATGGATACATTGCAGCTCAGGAAGGGATGAAGTTGCGAAAAGACCAGACGATGTTTTTTAAAAATGCATCTTTTAGCAAAGCCATTTTATTAGGGAAAAAAGATGTTGTTTTAAACTCAAAAGCAATAGCAGAATTTGCTAAAACTAATGAAATTACTGTTTCTATTTTTTCGGAAGGACACATGAGTCATATAGAAAATAAAACCGAATGCTTAAACAGTATTATACATTTCATCGAAAATATATAGCTTTTTAGCGATATTCCAAAATATTTTTGCTAGGTTTAAGCACCCAAATAATCGAACCTAATTTTTAACAGCTTAACCTACAACCAAATGTCTAAGTATTTTTGCTCTCTCTTTGGTCATCAATATAAAGTTTCAAAAAAAGTAACATACCATGTAAAGGAATACACTTGTAAGCATTGTAAAAAAGAATTAACTACAAATGGTAATGGTAGACTTATAGAGTTAACACCAAAATATAGAGAAATCAATTCTATTTTAGAGCGAATTCATGCTAACAGACTTCGTAAAATACAGGAGAAATCGATGATTTCGTAGATTTTTTCCTACGTCTTAAAATTGTGTTAATTTTTTTATTATCTTTAGCTCCCTTTAAATCCCTAACTAGAGTATAAATAGCTAACTAAACGTAATTGTGAGACAACTTTACTGTTCACTTTTTGGACATGATTTTAGTGAGACAAAGCAAGTCACCTATCATGTTAAAGAGTACACTTGTAAGCATTGTAAAATAGAGGTAACCAATAATGGTACTGGAGGTTTTACACTACTTACACCCAAGTACAAAGAAATTAATTCTGTGCTAGAGCGTATCCATAGCAGACGATTGGAAAGAAGAATCCAAAGACCAAGAACCATTAAGAAGCATCAAGAGGATTCCATCCTTGAGCCTTCAATGGAATTTGAGTTCCCGCTCGTGTGATTAAATGCATTCCTGCATTTCTTTCTTTCATATAACCGATAACGGTTAAGTTTGGGTTGCCTTTAATTTTAGAGTAGTCATTCTGACTTACTGTCATTAATAGCTCATAATCTTCTCCGCCATTTAGCGCAATTGTTGTACTATCTATTTTAAACTCTTCGCAAGTAGAAATTACCTGAGGGTCTAGCGGAATTTTATCCTCATGCAGATCGCAACCAACCTTACTTTGCTTACATAAGTGGATGATTTCAGAAGAGAGACCATCAGAAATATCAATCATGGATGTTGGTTTTACATCTAAATCGCTTAGTAGTTTTACAATGTCTTTTCTGGCTTCAGGTTTTAATTGACGTTCGATTATATAAGTGTAGTCATCTAAGTCAGGTTGGTTATTTGGGTTTACTTTAAATACTTCTTTTTCGCGCTCCAGCACCTGTAACCCCATATAAGCAGCACCTAAATCTCCCGTAACTACGAGAAGGTCGTTAGGTTTTGCGCTATTACGATAAACAACATTCTCTTTCTCAATACCTGCAATGGCGGTAACAGAAATCAACAACCCAGTAGTCGATGACGTTGTGTCTCCTCCAATTACATCAATACCGTAAACTTTTGCTGCAGTTTCAATTCCTGCATATAACTCTTCTAGTGCTTCTAGGGGAAACCTATTAGATATAGCTATTGAAACTGTTACTTGGGTTGCTATGGCATTCATGGCAAAAACATCAGACAAATTAACGATAATGGATTTATAGCCCAAATGCTTCAAGGGCATATAGCTTAAGTCAAAATGTACTCCTTCAACCAGCAAGTCTGTAGTCACTACAATGTGTTCCTTTTCAAACTTTAAAACCGCAGCATCGTCACCAATGCCTTTGATAGTAGACTTATTATAAATCTTGAAATTCTTTGTCAAGTGCTCAATAAGTCCAAATTCGCCGAGCGAGGATATGTCAGTTTTACTTTGATTTTTATCTTCAATCATAATGCAAAAATAATAACCTTGATTTTAAAAGTAGGGTAAATGGATTTTTAATTGTTTTATTAGTAAGAGAGGTTGATTAATGCTGAACAGACAGCTTATCGATTTTTAGCATAATTAACAAAAAATGCAATTATTTTGAGGTAAATTGCGTTTGTATCAAATCAAATACTTTAAATGAAAAGCATAAGAACTACTTTCAAAATTTTCCTACTATCAATCTGTCTAGTGGCATTTGTTAGTTGTAATGATGAACCTATGGAAACAGTTACGGCAACTGATACTGACGGAGACTCATTTAATGATAGTGTAGATAATTGCCCCAGTTTAGCAAACCAAGACCAACTAGATACAGATGGAGATGGTATTGGCGACTTATGTGACACAGATGATGATGGAGATGGCATTTTAGATGTTGATGATAACTGCCCTCTGAATGCTAATCCAAATCAAGAAGATGCAGATTCAAATGGTGTAGGTGACGTTTGTGATGATAATGACGATGACGATGATGGTATTTTAGATGTAAACGATAATTGCCCTATAATTGCTAATCCAGATCAATTAGATTCAGATGGTGATGGTTTAGGTGATGCTTGTGATGATGATGATGACAATGATGGTATTGTCGATCCAGATGATAATTGCCCATTGACTCCCAACCCTGACCAAGAAGATGCTGACTCTGATGGAGTCGGAGATGCTTGCGAACCACCGTCAAGTCCATTGTTCTCTTGTGAAAACGGTTCAGCAGGACCTTATCGTTGTAATAATTTTGATTTGATGTCTCATATTCCAATTTCTACACTAGCAACTACAGCTGGGACCCCAGAAGGAAGCGACATTTGGGGTTGGACAGACCCAACAACAGGAAACGAATATGCATTGGTAGGTACTACAAATAGTACAGCTTTTGTTGATATTACAGATCCAACCAGTCCTGTTTTTCTTGGTAGAATGGAAACTTCGGCAGGGACAAATTTCTGGAGAGACGTTAAGGTATATAACAATTATGCTTTTATTGTTGCGGATAATGTAGGATCTCATGGAATGCAAGTTTTTGATTTAACAAGACTAAGAAACGTTCCAAACCCTCCAGAAACTTTCG
>CALDUJ010000164.1 GCA_937923735.1 uncultured Flavobacteriaceae bacterium
ACTCTTTTTATTCTTGTTGTTCTTGCTGTTGTTATTGGAATGCCTTTTGTTCCCGCTGTTTTTCATTAAAATTGCAGAATCCGTAAGAGGTTCTTCACTCCCTTTTAGATTAATAGCACCATTGCTCAGCTCAAAAAGATGGTTAAAAATCACCTCATCTTCAACAGTATCCTTATTCCAATTCAAGAAACACTTTTTCATGTGGTTGGCAATAGTATATGTCAAAGCCTCTTTCATCTCACCTTCTTCCCAAGTCATTGCCACATCTATCATGGTCTTGATATTGTTTCCGTAGAATCTGTATTTAGGAAAGTTTTGTGGGTATTTGAGTACCTCTGGACGTTCTGCAAGAAGCTCTTTCGTAGGTTTAGGAAAAGGCGAATCGGCGTCTAATTTAAAATCAGACATAATAAATAACTGATCCCATAATTTATGCTGAAAATCCGCTACATCACGCAAATGTGGTTGCATATTTCCCATCACAGAAATAATGGCATTAGCCAGTTTATTTCGTTCTTCTTTAGTTTCTCTTGAAGTAGCGTAGTTAATCATTTTTTGCAAATGTCTTCCATACTCAGGAATAATCAGATGCTCACGCTCAGTATTGTACTCTAAATCGTCTATTAACATGTAAAAATGTGTAGATTATAATTCTTGCTTGAAGTATTCTTGCTCCGCAAAGTACAAAAAATACTAATACTTGAGTTTAAAAAACCCTCTAATATTACAACGAAATAACACCTTCAACATTGCCAGTAACCTCCTTATATTTCTCTATAACGGCATCTGGGTCTTTCATAATAACATTAACAGAGACGCTCGTATATTTCCCATTCTTTGACTCCTTAGTACTAATAACGGCTCCTGTATTATCAAAAATATTTTCAATTTGTACAATCTTATCTTTCTCAGAAATTACAATAAACTTGTACAAGTATTCCGAAGGCCAATTAGTCGTCTCTGATAATTGCACTTTTAACTTCTTGTAGAATTCTTCTGGGTTTGGAGATGTGTTCATTTTTCTTTTTCTAAAGGGATGCAAAGTTACATAATCAATGGAATTACCATCTATTTTTTTGTTCCCTTTTTAATTACGAATTTTACTGCTAAAATGGTGCCAAAATTGAATACTTCTAAAATCGTTATAACCGGTGGCCCAGCAACTGGAAAAACAGTTATAATAGACTATTTAATGTCTCAAGGCCATATCTGTTTTGAAGAAGTTATAAGAAAACTTACAGCTGAAGCTCAAAAAGCAGGTGATATTACAGAAGCACACTCTAATCCCATTGCTTTGGTATCTGATTCAGAAAAATTTAACAAAACACTAATTAACCTCAGAGTTGATGACTATTTAGCCTCCGAGAATTTAAAAAAAGAGATTTGTTTTTTTGATAGGGGTTTGCCAGATGTTCTGGCGTATATGACATATTTTGATCAACCTATTCCAGATGAATTTGCAGCGCTTTGCCAGAAACATGTGTATGATTACATGTTTATATTACCACCTTGGAAAGCAATATACACGTATGATGAAGAACGCTTTGAAACATTTGAACAAGCCACAGACATTTATCGCCATTTAAAAGACGCCTACAGGCAATTTGGTCATAACATTATTGAAGTACCATTTGGATCTGTTGAAGACCGCGCACGCTATATTTTAAACAGTCTATAACATTGGCAAAGCATCCCATAAACATATTAGAAGAATTTTGGGGTCATACAGAATTCAGACCAATGCAAGAGGATATTATCAACGCTGTTTTAGATGGTCATGATACCTTTGCACTATTACCAACTGGTGGAGGAAAATCGGTCTGCTTCCAGATTCCTGCCTTAATCAAAGAAGGGATTTGCATCGTTATTTCGCCATTGGTAGCCTTAATGCGAGATCAGGTAAATGTTCTTAAAAGCAAAAACATTAAGGCCATTGCATTAACAAGCGGGATTCCCTACCAAGAAATAGATACACTATTAGATAACTGTATATATGGGAACTACAAATTTCTTTACTTGTCTCCAGAACGACTTCAACAAGAATTAGTTAGGGACCGAATAAAGCAAATGAATGTAAACTTGATTGCTGTAGACGAAGCTCATTGTATATCCCAATGGGGAAACGATTTTAGACCAGCCTACAAAAATATAAACGACTTAAGAGAATTAATCCCATCGGTTAATGTTATAGCCCTTACAGCTTCAGCAACGCCTGAGGTTGTAAACGACACTATAAAAGAGCTTGATTTTATTGATGGAAAGATTTTCAAACAATCCTTTGCCCGTCCGAACATTGCCTACATGACCTTTGATGAAGAGGACAAATACTTCAGAATAGAAAAAATCTTAAAAAAGAACCCTCAATCATCAATAATATATGTCCGTAACAGAAAATTAACTGTGGATATTAGTAACTATTTAGAAGAAAAAGGTTTTACAAGTACTTTTTTCCATGGAGGTATTAGTTCAGACTTAAAAGATCAGCATTTAAAACAGTGGCTATCTAATAAAAAACAAGTTATGGTAGCAACCAATGCATTTGGTATGGGCATTGACAAACCTGATGTAAAAACTGTAATTCATTTTAATCTACCCGAATCCATTGAGAGTTATTTCCAAGAAGGTGGTCGCGCTGGAAGAAATGGCAAAAAGGCATACGCGGTTATCTTAAAAAATAAAAGTGACGAGCAATTACTTAAAGGACAGTTTCTACAAGTACTCCCTACAGTTGATTTTATTAAAACAGTTTACAGAAAGCTCTGTAACTATTTTCAAATATCCTATGGAGAAGGAGAGTTTTCGGTGCACGATTTTAATTTTAACCAATTCTGCAAAGCTTACAAATTTAATACGCTTGTTACATACAACGCATTGCAAGTATTAGACAGAACAAGCGTAATCAGCTTATCCAAGCAATTCAATAAAGAATCCTCGGTACAGTTTATAACAAGCAACGAGGCTGTTTTTAACTATTTACGAACCCACAAGGATTTTAATATCGTGGTAAAATCTATTTTAAGAACTTATGGTGGAATTTTTGACCAGGAAATTTCAGTAAAACTAGACCTTATAGCTGGCAAAGCTGATGTTAAAAGTGATACTGTCGCAAGTATTTTAAAACAATTGGAAAAAGACGGTATCATTTCTCTTAAGCTTTATCAAACAGACGCTCAAATAACATTACTTCAGCCCCGAGAAGATGATAAAACAATCAACAGAATCGCAAAAGTAATTGAGCAACAAAACGAATTGAAGACCAAGCAAATCAATGATATCCTAACATTCGTAAATACAGATGACGTTTGCAAAAGTCTCCAGCTCCTCTCCTATTTTGGAGAAAGTAATGCAGATGATTGTGGCATCTGTTCCGTTTGTATCAAACAAAAGAGAGGGGAAACAAAAATTGATACTCATAAAGTCATCAAAAACATTGTAACATTACTAGAACATAAACCCTTATCATCTAGACAGATTTCCAAAGACATTAATATTGAAGAAAAAATTGTGATTTCTACCTTGAAACAAATGATGGAAAACGATATTATTGCAATCACTAATACCAACACCTATAAATTGAAGCACACCTAAATTATGAAGGAACATTTGAGAATTGTATTTATGGGCACACCAGAATTTGCAGTGGCCTCACTAAAAAACATCATCGATAGCGGGTATAATGTTGTTGGTGTAATTACGGCTCCAGACAAACCAGCTGGTCGCGGAAGGAAATTGCATCAGTCTGCAATAAAAATTTATGCTGAATCCCAGAATTTAAAAGTGCTTCAACCTACAAATCTTAAAGAAGAGGCCTTTATTGAAGAACTAAAAGCCCTAAAAGCTAATGTGCAAGTAATTGTAGCATTTAGAATGTTACCAAAAATTGTCTGGCAAATGCCTGAATATGGTACATTTAATCTTCATGCTTCTCTTCTGCCTAATTACCGCGGTGCGGCTCCAATCAATTGGGCAGTAATAAATGGTGAAAAAGAAACTGGCGTTACCACATTCTTTATTGACGAAAAAATAGACACTGGCGAAATTATCTTAAAGAAGAAAGTAAACATAAAAAAGAAAGAAAGCGCTGGCGAATTACACGATAAACTTATGGCTGTTGGCAGCGATTTGGTAATTGACACATTACAACTTATTGAAAACGGGAAAGTTGAAACCAAAGCACAGCTCCAAAACGAAAAATTAAGAGATGCTCCTAAACTAAATAAGGATAACTGCCGCATAGATTGGAATGATTCTAGACGCAATATATATAATAAAGTAAGAGGGCTAAACCCATATCCTGGAGCCTGGACGGTTTTAAAAAACGGCGATGAGGAAGTAATCATGAAAATATATGGCTGTAAAAAGGAGAAAAAGAAGCATGATTTAAGTTATGGAAACATAATTATCGAAAATAATGAGTTAAAAATCTCAGTAAGAAAAGGTTATATATATATTAAGGAATTACAGCTTCCTGGGAAGCGAAAAATGGATGTAAAATCCCTTCTAAACGGTTATCGATTTTCAAAAGATGCAAAAGTGCTGTGAACGCCCATGTTCAGTAAGGTTGTTAAAAAAACATCAAATTAAGTCTCCTTTATTAACAATTGCTTTAAGTTATCAACAAATTCGGGCATTTCGCCCGTTATTACTTGCACGGATGGATAATCCGTATAATTTTGTACAACGTTTAACAAAAATGGTTTAACCACCTTAATAATTAAAATTTACATTATGAACAAAACAGATTTAATCGAAGGAATGGCAGAAGACGCTGGAATCTCTAAAGCAGCTGCAAAAAAAGCATTAGATTCAGTATTAATCAATATTGAAGGTGCTTTGCAGAAAGGTCAGAGAGTTTCTTTAGTTGGTTTTGGTTCTTGGTCAGTTACTAGAAGAGCTGCAAGAGATGGAAGAAACCCACAAACTGGTAAAACTATCAAAATCAAAGCTAAAAACGTAGTAAAGTTCAAAGCTGGTTCTGATTTAGGAAGTGCAGTAAACTAAGACTCATCTTAGCACAAAATATAAAGCCCAGACATTTATTGTCTGGGCTTTTTTGTCGTTATAATGCATATTTTCAAGATGAATAGTTGTTTTTTTATTAAATAAGTTTTAGATTTAGTTAAGAAAACAAATGCTATGACAACTCTAAAACCCGAAAAAGGCAGCTTACTTATAGCAGAACCCTCTATTATTGGGGATATGTCTTTTAATAGATCTGTGGTTTTATTAGCTGATCACTCAGAGGATGGCTCCATCGGCTTTATACTAAACAAACCTTTGGAATATACACTTAACGATTTAGTTCCTGAAACAAATTCTAAACTAAAAGTATATAATGGTGGGCCTGTCGAGCAGGATAACCTCTACTTCATACATAAAATTCCAGAGCTTATTCCGGAAAGTATCGAAATTTCATTAGGGATTTATTGGGGTGGTGACTTCGCAAAAGTATTAGAATTAATTGCTGAAGACAAATTAAACGAAAAAGACATTCGCTTTTTCCTAGGGTATTCCGGATGGGATAAAAACCAATTAGAATCAGAATTAAATAGTAGTTCTTGGGTTGTTTTAGAAAATGTTTACAAAGACGAAATTATTGAGAAATGTTGCGATACCTTCTGGAAAGAAAAAATGCTAGAACTTGGTGGTGACTACAGTATTTGGTCTAACGCGCCAGAAAACCCAAGCTACAACTAGCCCAGTCGAATTTTAGTATTTAGTTTTCCCAAAATATTCAATGCCTCTTTATTAGAGTATTCTTTTTTCCTGTACTTACTTATTGGAATAATTCCTGAAATCACATTGGTTATAAATAATTCATCAGCCTTTTGAAGCTCAAAAGGTGAAACATCACCTTCAACTAATTCATATTCTGGTAAAGTATTAACAATATCATTAATCTGTTTTCTCATAACACCCTTAATACAGCCCGATTCCAAACTAGGTGTTTTAATTGTTTTTCCACTAACTAAAAAAATATTACCATTTAAGGCCTCTACCACATGCTTTTTTTCGTTTAATAAAAGGCAATTCTTAAATCCGTTTTCTTTAGCATAAATACTACCCAAAACATTAACAATCTTGCTAGTACTCTTAACTGTTGAAAGCAGTCCAGATATTATGTAATGATCTTTAAATAGGTCAACGAGATAATCCTCCTCTTTAAGAACATAAAAATCGGAATCTATCTTGCTAGTCCTAATAATATATTGGATATTATTATTTTCAGGAAGGTACAACCCATCACTATCTCTATAAACAGACAACTTAACTCTAGCAGTAAATGATGAAAGATTATTTTCTTTAATAGTTTCTAAAACTTGAGATTCTAGAAATTCCATGGTAAAATTCATCGGAATCTCCATTCTTAGTATTCGCATAGAAGCCATTAAACGAAAATAATGATCTTCCCAGAAAAGAATTTTATTATGGACAACTTTAATAGTCTCAAACAAAGCGTCTCCATAATTAAACCCACGATTATCTATATCTAGTATAGTTTTTTTAGACGAAAATTTACCATTAAGATTGACCATAAAAAAAGTCTCGAATTTATAAATTTAAAAACGAGACAAATATAATTTAAATAGATAAGTTTAAGCAGAACCTAAAACCTGTTTAAGGTCAGAAATTTGGTTTGTCCAAAGCATTTTAGTTTCCTCAACTTCATCTTCTTCAGCAAAATCCGTAATCATCAACGACACATCTTTAGTAATTTCATCAACTTGAATTCGTATTTCAAAGAAATATTGCGGCTCATCCTCATCATATAACCATCTAAACTTTATACGCTCACCGCTTTTCTTTGTAACCAACTTAGCCTGTTCTTCGCTATCGTTCCAAATAAAAGTAAATAATTCACCTCTCGAATTAACATTATCAGAAAACCATTCAGATAATCCTGAAGGTGTAGAAATATATTGATATAATAATTGAGGTGAAGCGTGAATTGGAAATTCCATTTCAAATTTGACTTTATCGTCCATGTAATCTTATTATTAGGTTCTCAATATATACATTAATTGGTTTCTAAAAAAATTTTAAACAGTTATAAAAAGAATAAATTAATAGAATGAAACACAACAACAAAATACACTTAATCGAATAAATTTGCATTTCATGGATTGTTATGTGATTTTTTTTATATATTCGCTCTTGTAAAACCCTAAATTCAACTTTAACGTATAAATTAGTAATCTGATTAGTCCTTCCCTCACGCACGCAAGTGCAACCTTATATTATTAAACTGTTTATAAAAAATCACATGAATAGAATCTGTCCCATTCTATTATTATGCCTAACTTTTTGTGCCTCTTACGGGCAGCAAATAGTAAATGATGTTGTCGGTTCTTCTGGTGAGCAGATATCAAACGCTAACATAATATTAGACCATACATCAGGTGAGTTAGTAGCTTCCACTATCAATAATAGTGAAATAACACTTACTCAAGGCTTTCAACAAACATCACAGATATTCTATATTTCTCCTGTAGTACTACTTCAAGGTGCTACTATAGGGACATCTGATGGATTGATGAGAGATGACTTAAGAACTGGAAACTATCTACCAACAACCTCTCCTTATAATACAAACGTAAACGAATCGAATAACGCATTTGCCGTTTCAGGTGACGATGCTATAGTAGATTGGGTTACGGTTAAACTTAGAAATTCCGATAACAAAGTTATAAGCGAAAAATCAGCACTCTTACAAAGAGATGGTGATATTGTGAGTGCTGATGGTATATCGCCTATCCAATTCACACCTCAGAACAAAGATTATTATGTAGAAGTAAACCATAGAAACCATTTAGGGGCAATGACTAATAGCTTAATAAATTTAGATACAACACCTCTTTTAGATTTCACAGATGGTTCAGTTTTAACTTATGGAAACTTCGCTCAAGCAGAAATTGCAACTTCCACCTACGCTCTCTGGGCTGGTAACGCCAATGGAGATAATCGAGTTAGATATCTCGGCCCTTCTAATGATACAAATAGAATAAAAGATAGTGTTCTAAATCACTTGGGTAATTTTACGAACAGTAACTACTATCCATATAGAGGCTATGACAATTCAGATTTAAATTTAAATGGTATCATAAGGTACCTTGGACCTGGAAATGATACTAATATTCTTAAAGATGTAATTAGGAGTCATCCTTTAAACATAACATTATCAAATTATTATCCTATTTTTTCTCAAATACCTAATTAAGTAATTAACATAAACCTACAAAAAATGAAAAAAAACTACTTTACAACACTAATTTTTTGCATCACTGTTTTTATGATGCAAGCACAAACCTTTGATTTCAGCGTCTTATATGTAGGCATAAACGGAGGGACAAATAATTACCAAATGGCCTTGGTAGCCACACCAAGTGCCTCTGTAACCAATGGCGTTACGGCAGATATGGGAGCTGGTTTTTATCTCCCATCTGGTCTTACCATAGGTAACTTTGC
>CALDUJ010000165.1 GCA_937923735.1 uncultured Flavobacteriaceae bacterium
GTCTGAAACCATCTACTTTCGAGATGTTACTATTCCAGGTTTTTATAAATATCTCTATATCTTCTCCCATTATTTAAAAATAAAAAATCCTGCGAAAAGCAGGATTCTTGTTTTATGATTTAATATTAAGCTTTAAACTTAATTCTGTTAGTTGCTCATCATCAATAGGAGCAGGAGCATCTATCATAACATCTCGCCCTGAATTGTTTTTAGGAAAAGCAATAAAATCCCGAATGGTTTCTTGACCTCCAAGTATAGCCACCAATCTATCCAATCCAAATGCTAGTCCACCATGAGGAGGCGCACCATATTCAAAGGCATCCATTAAGAATCCAAATTGTGCTTTGGCTTCCTCTTCAGAAAATCCTAGATGTTTAAGCATGATAGCTTGTGTTTCCTTGTCGTGTATTCTAATAGAGCCTCCTCCAATTTCGTTTCCATTTAATACTAAATCGTAAGCATTGGCTTTTACCTCTCCTGGATTGGTGTCTAATAATTCTATCTGACCAGGTTTAGGTGATGTAAATGGATGGTGCATGGCGTGATAATGGCCAGTTTCTTCATCCAGTTCTAATAACGGGAAATCAATCACCCATAAAGGCGCAAAAACTTTTGGGTCACGCAAACCTAAACGCTCTGCTAACTCCATACGTAAGGCACTTAATTGCGCTCTTACTTTATTTTTTTCTCCAGAAAGCACACATACTAAATCGCCAGGTTTTGCACCAGTGACTTCTGCCCACTTTGCTAAATCGTCTTGATCGTAGAATTTGTCAACGGAAGATTTAAAAGTACCATCCTCATTACAACGAGAATACACCATGCCTAAGGCTCCAACTTGTGGACGCCTTACCCAGTCAATTAGTTTATCTATCTCTTTTCTAGTGTAACTGTTCCCGCCAGGAACTGCAATTCCCACAACTAATTCGGCGGTATTGAATACATTAAAATCTTTGTGCTGGGTAACCTCATTAAGTTCGCCGAATTCCATCCCAAAACGAATATCTGGTTTGTCGTTTCCATATAAACGCATAGCATCATCATAAAGCATTCTTGGGAATTTTTCGACCTCAATACCATTTACTTCTTTTAGTAAATGACGTGTCAATCCTTCAAAAGCATTTAATATGTCTTCTTGCTCTATAAAGGCCATTTCACAATCTATTTGTGTGAATTCTGGTTGTCTGTCAGCACGCAAATCCTCATCTCGGAAACACTTTACTATTTGGAAATACTTATCCATGCCACCAACCATCAACAATTGTTTGAAGGTTTGTGGGGATTGTGGCAGCGCATAAAATTGACCTTCATTCATTCTACTTGGGACAACAAAATCACGAGCGCCTTCCGGTGTCGATTTTATTAAATAAGGTGTTTCAACTTCTATGAATCCTTCTTTAGAAAGATAGTTGCGAACTTCCTGCGTGACTTTAGCTCTAAAAATCAAGCTGTCTTTTACAGGATTGCGTCGAATGTCCAAATAACGATATTTCATACGTAGCTCTTCACCACCATCGGTTTCATCCTCAATGGTGAAAGGCGGTAATAAGGCTTTGTTAAGAACAGTTAATTCCGAAACTACTACTTCTATATCTCCTGTCGGAATATTTGGATTTTTTGATGCTCTTTCAACAACTTTACCTTTTACTTGAATAACAAACTCTCTTCCTAGTTTCTGAGCTTTTTCAAGTAATTGTTTTGAAGAATTGTCTTCATCGAAGTATAATTGCGTGATGCCGTAACGATCACGTAAATCGACATAAATCATAAATCCTTTATCTCTAACACCTTGAACCCATCCGGCTAGAGTGACTTCATTATTTGCGTGTGATGCTCTTAACTCACCACAATTATGACTTCTATACATACCTCAAATTTGATTTTGCAAATTTAACCAAGTTATATCATTATCAAATAAAAAGCCTCAACATATTGTCGAGGCCTTTCTTGCTATTAACCAATCTTTACAATCGAAAAGATTCTCTTTATGGGCTTAAAAACCCAATACTTTTTAACTATTTGTCGAATGCCATATTAACGTTCTCAGGTAATTCTTCAAATTCTGGTGGCGATATCTTCTTAATGCGATTAGAATATAAGCGCATCTTAAATCTTGTAACTAAATAAAATAGGATAGGTACAACTATTAGCGTTAAGAACGTTGCGATAACTAAACCATAAATTACAGTCCATGCAAGTGGCCCCCAGAAAATAACGTTATCTCCTCCAACATAGATATTTGGATTGAATTCGCTAAACAAAGTAAAGAAGTTAATATTCAATCCTGTTGCTAGAGGAATCAAACCTAGAATAGTTGTAATTGCCGTTAGTAATACAGGACGTAAACGCGCTTTACCTCCTCTAATAATGGCGTCTAGTAAATCTTCTTTTTCTAAGTAAGCATCATCATCTAAATCTTGTTCTACCTTTTTTCTGTCAATTAATAATTGAGTGTAATCTAGAAGCACAACACCATTATTAACTACGATTCCTGCAAGCGAAATAATTCCCATCATGGTCATCATGATTACGAAAGCACTTCCCGTAATAATCAATCCTCCAAATACACCAATTAAACTAAGAAATATGGCTAGCATAATAATCCCCGGTTTCGATACAGAGTTGAATTGAAATATTAATATGAAGAAAATTAAACCTAAACCAGTAAAGAAAGCGCCCATTAAAAAGGCCATTTGCTTATTTTGCTCCTCTATTTGTCCCGTGTAATCGATACTAACACCACTAGGTTTTTCAGTAAAATTGTTCATTTCACCTTGAATCTGAGATACAATCGCGGCAGCATCAGTAAAGCCAGGTGCTAAGGCAGAATAAAGTGTTACAACACGTTTTACATCACGATGCTTTATAGCGCTAAATCCTGATGAGTTAGTTTGTTTAGCTACAGCTGATACTGGAATTTCGCGAATTTGACCGCTAGCCATGTCTCTAAAAGTGATTTTCTGATTGAAAATCGCACTTTTGTTATAACGATTCTCTTCATTAAATCGAACATAAATATCGTAATCTTCGCCGCTTTCTTTGTAAATACCTGCTTTTGCTCCAAATACTGCATTTCTTAATTGCTGACCTACTTGTCCAGCAGAAACACCCAGTTCCCCAGCTTTTTCTCTGTCTACAATAACTTGCATTGAAGGCTTAGATCTATTGACATCTATCTTTAACTCATCGATTCCTTGAATGTTCTTTGAGTTAATATAATCTCTCATTTTTTCAGCAGTCGCTATCAATTCTGCATAATCTTCACCTTCTAACTCTAAGTTGATCGGTGCTCCAGCTGGAGGTCCAACAGGGTCTTTCTCAACAGAAATAGTAACGCCTGGATATATATCTTTCAACGCTTCTTGAATGTCTTTATAAAGGACCTTACTGTCAGCGCCTTGTCTAAATTTAAACTCACGCATGGTAGCGGTTATCTTTCCACGGTGTGGCATTTCTGCTGCAGACCCGCCATCCGTCATCGGATTTCCAGCACCTTCACCAACTTGAGAGACTGCGCTTTCAGTCATGAAGTTATAATCTCCATTTCTATAAGCGTCCTCTCGAATTATTTTGTAAACGCGCTCTTCAACATCTTTAGTTATAGCATTGGTTTTCTTTATATCGGTTCCTTCAGGATATTCAATATATACTACAATTTGATTAGGTGTATTATCTGGAAAAAATTCAACCTTAGTACGTTGGCTTCCAATTGAAGCTCCAAATCCCATAAAGGCTATGATAAGTAAGATAAAAGTCCCGATAGTGATGGCTCCTGGTTTTCTGCCACTTAAAGCACCTTTTAATACTCTTTCA
The DNA here is from genome assembly GCA_937923735.1 of uncultured Flavobacteriaceae bacterium. Lineage (GTDB taxonomy): Bacteria > Bacteroidota > Bacteroidia > Flavobacteriales > Flavobacteriaceae > JABABD01. The sequence continues at coordinate 3,814 of CALDUJ010000165.1, forward strand.
TAAAAACGTTCCCAGCGAGGTAATATCTTATTTTGAAAGCCATTTGCCCATCTACGGAGAAATAATCTGTAAGCCCAAAGAAGGACTGCAGTAATTAACATAATACTACCTAGAGCTCTATATGCATCTCCGAATATTACTATTAGTAAACCAATAACTATCAATATTGCGGAAATAATAATCATGTTTTTCATCGGCATTTCTTCGTCTTCGGTCTTCATATATCTTGATACTAAAACAGAATTAAAGAAAATGGCAACAAAGAGTGAGGAGCCAAGTACAACTGATAATGTAATTGGAAAATATTTCATGAATTGCCCCATGACACCTGGCCACAACCCTAAAGGAATGAAAGCGGCAACAGTTGTAGCAGTGGAAATAATAATTGGAAAGGCAATTTCACCAATTCCTTTTTTAGCAGCTTGCATTCTGGACATGCCTTCTTGATCCATCAATCTATAGGCATTTTCAACAACCACAATTCCATTGTCAACCAACATCCCGAGCCCCATGATGAGTCCAAATAGAATCATTGTATTCATGGTGTAGCCTAATAAATTCAATATCATTAATGACATAAACATTGACATTGGGATGGCAAAACCTACAAAGAGTGCATTTTTGAAACCTAGGAAAAACATTAATACCGTTACTACCAAAATAATCCCGAAGATGATATTATTCACTAAATCATCAACTTGTCCAATGGTTTTTGCAGATTGATCGTTAGATACAGATACAACTAAATCTGTCGGGAAATAATTCTCTATAGCATCATCAACGATTACCTTTATTTGTTCTGCTGCGGCTACCATGTTTTTCCCAGAACGCTTTTTAATATCAAGCATTACAACAGGTGCACTAAATTCTCTTGCGTAAGTTGTTTTGTCTTCATCTTTAAAGGTTACTGTGGCAATGTCCTTAAGATATATAGCATTGTTGTTTTCAGATTTAACGACAAAGTTTTCGAGTTCTTCAGGCGAATCTATTTCACCCACAACGCGAATGGTACGACGTTGACCACTTGTAATTAAATTACCAGCAGACATGGTCATGTTCTCATTACTAATTGCGCCAGTAATATCATTGAAACTAACTTGCGCTGCCATCATTTTATAGATGTCGACAGCAACTTCTACTTCTTTGTCTTGCGCCCCACGAATATCTACTGCCTTTATTTCTTGGAGGCTTTCAATTTTGTCCTCAAGATACTCGCCATAAGATTTGAGTTTATCTACAGGATAATCACCCGAAATATTAATATTAAGAATAGGAATTTCTTCAGACATACTTAAGTCGAAGATATTCGGTTCTACCTTTGCACCATTAAAAGTTGGCCAATCCTCACCAGAAGTTTCAGAATCTACCTCGTCTTTTATTTTTTGCTTAGCCGCTTCAACAGAAATTTTTTCATCAAACTCGACTATAATAATGGAGTAGTCTTCTTGAGACGTGGAAGTAATTTCAACGACATTACTAACTGTTTTGATTTTGTCCTCAATAGGATCAGTAATTAGTTTCTCAATATCTTCTGCCGTATTTCCTGGATATACGGAACTGATGTAAATTTTGGTTTCCTTAATCTCAGGGAAATTTTCTCGGGGCATACTTAAGTAAGCGGAGGTTCCCAGTGTTAGAATTAGAGCAATAAGAACATACATCGTAGTTTTATTGTCTATTGCCCAAGACGATAAACCAAATTCTTTGAAGACTTTTTTCTTTTTATTCTCGGTCATGATTAATTGTCTTTAGAGGGTTAAATGGATTCGTCAACAACAAGAATTTTAACTTCTTGTCCATCTTTTACACTACGAGCGCCTTCATCAATAATTTCACTGCCATTTTGTAAACCAGACAAAACTTCGATATAATCTCCTTCTGTTTTTCCAGTTTCAATTATGACACGTTTTGCGATGGCTTTATTATCTGTTTTATCAGAAATAGTATAAACATACTGATCACCTTCTGCATTTTCTGAAATGATACTTAGAGGGATTAGGATAGCCTTTTCGTTTGTGTAATCATTAATCTTAAGCTTTGCAGTAAGATTTGGTTTAATGGATTTGTCTGTATTTGGCACTTCAATTTCAACTTTAAAGGTTCTATTTGCTGGATTGATAAAGTTTCCGGCTTGTCGAACTTGAGCTTTCATAGATTTACCTAGAATAGGGAAATTAACCTCTACATCTTTTCCAGGAATGACATCTTTTAAATAGCTTTCAGGAACATCAGTCTCAACATACATTTTGTTTAGATTGACTAAGCGAAATAACATAGATTGTCCAGGCGCAACAACACTTCCTTGCTCAGTAATGACGTCGTCTATAGTTCCAGAAAAAGGAGCTCTTACAATGGTTTTAGCAATTTGTTGATTCATTTGTGCAATCGCTTTTTGTTGTGCTTCGTAATTAGATTTTGCTTGCAAATATTGAATCTCACTACCAATCTTCTGGTTCCATAGACGTTCTTGGCGTTCAAAAGTAGTTTTTGCTAAATCTGATTGAATTTGCATTTGTGCTAATTGTTGACCTAAACCACCATCATCAATTTTTGCTAACGATTGTCCTTTGCTTACTCGTTGACCTTCTTTAACATAGACACTTGTAAGTACACCAGAGTATTCAGGATAAATAACAATATTTTGTTTTGTACTCACATTACCTTGAAGTTCTACAAAATGATTAAAAACAGTTTCCTTAGTCGCAAAAGTTGTAATTAAAGGAATTTTCATCTGAGGGTCTAACTCCTTGATTTTTTCTTCTAAGGCTTTTAATTGCGCATTTATTTCAGCCTTCTCAGCATCTAGAGTAGATTTTTTAGCGCGTATTTGCTCTAGGTTATTAGAGGCTACTAAATCTTCGACAGATTGTTCTTTTTCACCTCCACATGAGGTAAGAAGAAGCGTGATGAATGTGATTGATAATATATGTTTCATTGTTTTGATGTTTTCTGGTTGATTAATTTTTTGGTATTTCGTTAAGTACAGTTTCTAATTCTGCTTTTTTATTGATGACATCTAGCATAGCTTGTAAAAATTCTTGTTGACTAGAATATAATTGTGTTTGTGCTTGACGTAACTCGAAGCTAGAAGCGATACCTTCAGAAAATTTTACCTGATTCTTTTTTTCAATACGCTCAGCAAGGTTTAAGTTTTGTTTTTTGTTATCATAATCTTCGATAGCGAACTTATAATCGCTTTTAGCTGATGCTATTTGCAACTTTAACCTTTGTTGGGTTTCGGTTAAATCGTCCTCCGCTTTTTCAAGATTAATTCTTGCGCGCTGAGTTCTCGCCGTTTTTAAACCCGAACCAAATATTGGGATATCTAAGTTGAAACCAAAAGAAGCAATACCAGCCCATGCTTGCTCATTATCTAGAAATCTGAATTTTTCATTATTACCAATATAAGACCCAGATAAATAACCGCTAAGTGTTGGCAAAGCCCTACTTCTTTCGAGCTTTAGAAGTAACTCTTTTGATACTTTGTCGTTTTCAGCTATTCTGTAATCAATGTTGTTTTCTACATTTTCATCTGCGTCTAATAAACTGAGAACTGTATTTTGAGCTGCTAGACCAATTAAATTATCAGACAGAACAGTCTGATTATCTATTTCTAATCCTAATGTAATATTGAACATTTTATAAGCCAAATCTTTTAATCGTTCTGTGTTGCTTAAACTACTTTTAACTCCAGATAGAGTTATCTGTAATTGTTCTACGCTCTCTTCTTCTCCAAGACCATTTTCATAGATTTTGGTAGTTTCTGCCAAATTCTTTTCGAGTACAGCAATATTTCTTTCTAGAATATCTAGGCTTTCTTCTGCGAGTAAAACATTTCCGTATGCGTTAATTACCGCTTTGCGTACTTCTAAATCTGTTTTTTTCTTTGCGTTTTCAGAAATTTCTAAAAATACTTTGGCTGATTGTAGCCCTACTAAATAGCTTCCATCAAATATGAGCTGATCTAATCTTGCTGAGGGTGTCACATTTTGTTTGGCTCCAAAATCAACAATACCATCACCATTGAAATCTATTCCCGGGAATTGTTGCTCTATATTGTTTACATAGCTAATATTTCCACTAATTTGTGGTAATCCAGACGCAGTAGTTTCCCATTTTTGTTGCTTTGCAGCTTCAATATCACGTGCTGCGTTTTTTGAAGTTCTGTTATTTTCTATAGCATAGTCTATGGCTTCCTGAAGTGTAAAACTTTGTGAGTAGGCGAAAACCGTAAATAGAAAACTAATTGATAATATGAGTGGTTGTCTCATAGATTTATGATTGATTGTTTATAATAAATTGATTTAAAATTTTAAAGCCTTTTTCAGTGACAATGGCTCTTAAGTGATATTCTAGGTAACTCTCCATCAAATACTCCATATTGTATATTTTCTGAGGAAAGATGGATTCATCTTTAATACCAGTCATTCCATTAAAGTACATACGTGATATAAAATCTACATCAATGTTTGGTCTGAATAAAGATGTATCAACACCTTTTTGAAGGCTATCTTTTACAGAGTCATGCATTTTTTCAAATTGTTTTATACGTAGCACTTCAAATATTTGCGGATAGTATTTTTTAAGTTGATATTGAGGAGATGTTTTCTCATTTTTAAGATGATTCATAACAAACATCTTAATGTCATATAATTCTTCGATAGGATTATTTGAGGCGTCACAAATATGGTCTATGCCTTCACAAATCGTATCAAAAAGAGAAAAAGTGACAGCTTCGACTAACTTCGTCTTGTTTTCAAAATGTACATAGATGGTTTTTTTTGATATACCCATTTCATTGGCAATATCATCCATTGTTACACTCTTAAATCCAAGATTTAGAAATAATTCAGCTGATTTTAATATGATTTTATCTCTCATAATTTGACTTAAAGTATTAAAAGTCAGGTGCAAAAATACAACAGGAAACTTTAAAAACCATAAAAGTTTCCTAAGTTTTAATGTTTTTTTAACATTAATTCATACGGATATGATATTGATTTGTGGTTTTAAATTATTTTTGCTCTATGCATGATGTAACATTCTACCAAGAGGCTTTTGTGTCTTATCTCAAGAAATTCTCAACAGATAAAGAACCTAGAACTTTATACAATCCTATTAATTATATACTTGGGTTGGATGGAAAGCGGTTGAGACCAGTTCTTACACTGATGACAGCGGAAATTTTTGATACAGATTACCAAAAGGCTATCAATGCTGCTTTAAGTATTGAAGTATTTCACAACTTTTCGTTAGTGCATGACGATATTATGGACGACGCTCCTTTGAGAAGAGGTAAAGAGACTGTGCACGAAAAATGGGATATAAACACAGGCATTTTATCAGGTGATGCGATGTTGATTATGGCTTATCAATTGTTCGAAAATTATGAATCGGATATTTTTCAATCATTAGCAAAGCTTTTCAGTAAGACTGCTCTTGAAGTTTGTGAAGGACAACAATATGACGTTGATTTCGAAACTCGGAACGATGTTGCTATTCCTGAATATTTGAAAATGATTGAATACAAAACTGCAGTTTTGGTTGGAGCGGCAATGCAAATGGGAGCGATTGTAGCAAAGGCGTCTGACTCATGTCAAAAGAATATTTATGAATTTGGAAGAAATTTAGGTATAGCATTCCAGTTACAAGATGACTACTTAGATGCTTTCGGTAATCCAGAAACTTTTGGGAAACAAGTAGGAGGTGATATAATTGAAAATAAGAAAACCTATTTGTATATAAAAGCCCTTGAGAAGGCTACCGATTTCGATAAATTAGAACTTAATCGAATGTTGACAAATACTTCAATTACAGCTTTAAATAAAGTTAAGCAAACTAAAGAAATTTTTGTTTCTACTGGTGCGGATGTTGCAACAAAACAGGCAATCCAAGATTACACTAACAAAGCTTTTTCTGTATTAGAAAGTTTAAGTGTTTCTGAGGAAAAGAAAACACTCCTTAGGGATTTTGGAAAGCAGTTAATGAATCGAGAGGTTTAGAAAAACACCCTTACAAAAGGAATCCAAGGTTCGGCATAGATGCTTCGGTCTTCATCATAAATAACGTCATACCTCACTCCAAAAATGACGTTGCCAGTTCTGTAACCAGCACCTAGAAATAATGCAGGATACCAGTAATTATCATTAGAAAACTGTGAGTCTTCAAACTTTCTATTTACATTCAGTTGTTCAAATTCGACTGACAATTGCAACTCATTTATTGGGTTGTACAAAGACAATAAACTCCCACCAAGAATCGTCGATTTATAAACATCTTTTCTAGAATTAAAAGTACCATTCAAACCAACCCCTAAGGCAAAATCACTATTAAATTGATAAACTGCAGTTGGTGCAACAGTGGCGCTAAAAAAACCATTGCTTATACCTAGTCCTAAACCACCGCCAAATCGAACATTTTTCCAAAAATCACTTCCTTGATTTTGGGAGTCATTTTGAGAAAAAGTTAATACAGAAGTGAGCACCAAACAAGTAAAAAAGATGTTAGATTTACTTTGAAGAAAAACAAATATTTTCATAATCCTTAGTTGTGTTATAACAGAATGCTATAAATATACTAAAACCCAATATGTATTTAGGTAAAAGTTGTATTTTTGATTTAATTTTGAAACCGCTATTCAGTCTCAACAGATACAATGGATAAATATTCATTTTTAAACGCCGCACATACAGCTTACTTCGCTGAATTATACGAACATTATTTAGAAAACCCAGATTCTGTAGAACCAAGCTGGAAGGCCTTTTTTCAAGGCTATGATTTTGGTTCAGAAAACTATGGAATGGAAGGCGAAATTGTCGATGGTGTTTCATCACAGATTCCTGAAAAAGTCCAGAAAGAATTTCAAGTCCTAAAACTTATTGATGGGTATCGAAGTAGGGGGCATCTATTTACAAAAACAAACCCAGTTCGAGCTCGTAGGAAATATGCACCTACTCTCGAAATAGAGAATTTTGGACTGACAGAAGCTGATTTAGATACTGTTTTTGATGCAGGAGCGGTTTTAAGTATTGGTTCTCAAACCTTGAGAAATATTCGTAAGCATCTTGAGGCAATTTATTGTGATTCCATTGGTGTGGAATATATGTATATAAGACAGCCTAATGAGATTGAATGGATTCAGAATAAACTGAATTTTAACGATAACCATTCAAAATTTTCAAATGAAGAGAAAAAACACATTCTAAAAAAGCTAAATGAAGCCGTTTCTTTTGAAAGTTTTTTGCACACCAAGTATGTCGGTCAGAAGCGTTTTTCTCTAGAAGGCGGTGAGTCCCTTATACCTGCACTTGATGCTGTTATAGAGAAAGCGGCAGACTTAGGCGTTAAAGAATTTGTTATGGGTATGGCTCATAGAGGTCGTTTAAGTACGCTCGTAAACATTTTCGGAAAGTCAGCAAAGGATGTATTTAGTGAGTTTGACGGTAAAGACTACGAACAAGAGGTGTTTGACGGTGATGTAAAGTATCACCTTGGCCTTACCAGTGATAGAGAAACTGATTCTGGAAAGAAAATAAATTTAAGCATCGCTCCAAACCCCTCTCATCTTGAAACAGTTGGAGCCGTGGTCGAGGGAATTGCAAGATCTAAACAAGATGCTAAGTATACAGACGACCCATCTCAAGTTTTGCCAATTGTAGTTCATGGAGATGCTGCTATAGCAGGTCAAGGATTGGTCTATGAGATTGTACAAATGGCGAAATTGGATGGCTATAAGACGAATGGTACTATTCATATCGTGGTGAACAACCAAATTGGGTTTACAACAAATTATTTGGATGCAAGATCTAGTACGTATTGTACAGATGTTGCCAAAGTTACACTATCTCCTGTATTACATGTTAATGCGGATGACGTTGAGGCAGTCATGCATGCGGCACTTTTCGCATTAGACTTTAGAATGCAGTTTAAGAGAGACGTATTCATAGATTTATTAGGTTACAGAAAGTATGGCCATAATGAGGGAGACGAACCAAGATTCACGCAGCCTAAATTATACAAAGCTATAGCAAAGCATAAAAATCCGAGAGATATTTATGCAGAAAAATTGATATCTGAAGGAATTATCGACCAGGCTTATGTGAAGAAATTGGAACAAGATTATAAATCCTCTCTTGAGGAAGAACTTCAAGATTCTCGGAAGGTAGAAAAAACAGTGATATCGCCATTTATGCAAGATGAATGGAAAGAATATGAGTTAGTTACAGAGGAGGAGATGATGGAGTTGGTGGATACTACATATCCTAAAAAGAAACTTTCAGAAATTACAAAAGTGATTTCTAATCTTCCAGGGGACAAGAAGTTTATCAGGAAAATAGAAAGGCTCGTCCAGTCAAGACAAACGATGTTTGATGAAGACAAACTTGATTGGGCAATGGCAGAACATTTAGCCTACGGAACTTTGCTTGAAGAAGGTTATGACGTACGTATTTCTGGACAAGATGTGGAACGAGGAACATTCTCTCATCGTCATGCTGTTGTAAAGGTAGAAGATAGTGAAGAAGAAATCGTATTACTCAATAACATTAGTGACGACCAAGGTAAATTTTACATTTATAACTCATTGTTATCTGAATACGGTGTAGTGGGTTTTGAATATGGTTATGCTATGGCAAGTCCGAAAACACTAACTATTTGGGAAGCACAGTTTGGAGATTTTAGCAATGGAGCTCAAATAATGATTGATCAATACATTTCTTCAGGGGAAGATAAATGGAAAACCCAAAACGGATTAGTACTCTTGTTGCCTCATGGTTATGAAGGTCAAGGTGCTGAACATTCTTCGGCAAGAATGGAGCGTTATTTACAGATGTGTGCTAAAGACAATATGTTTGTTGCGGATTGTACAACGCCAGCAAACATATATCATTTACTGCGTCAGCAGATGAAATCAAATTACAGAAAACCATTAATTGTTTTTACTCCTAAAAGTTTATTGCGTCATCCAAGAGTTGTTTCTACGGTTGATGAATTTGCTAACGGAAGTTTCCAAATGGTTATAGATGACGAAGATTGTAAGGCAAGCAAAGTAAAAACCTTAGTATTTGTTACAGGTAAATTCTATTACGACCTTCTAGAAGAAAGAGAACAATTAGGACGTGAGGATGTAGCGCTAGTAAGAATAGAGCAATTATTCCCGCTTCCCGCAGATGTTATACGTTATTTATTGAATAAGTATACTAATGCAGATGATGTTGTGTGGGCGCAAGAAGAGCCAAGAAATATGGGTGCTTATAGTCATATACTAATGCATTTGGAAGAAGCTAAACATTTTAGAATAGCTTCAAGACGACCTTATGGTGCGCCAGCAGCAGGTAGTTCCACCAGAAGTAAACGTCGACATAAACAAGTTATTGATTTTGTATTCGACAAGTCAAAAAATAATCAGAGATAAGAAAACATAAAATTATAGTAGAATGATTTTAGAAATGAAAGTGCCTTCGCCAGGCGAATCCATTACAGAAGTAGAAATAGCACAATGGTTAGTAGAAGACGGAGATTATGTAGAGAAAGACCAAGCTATTGCCGAGGTGGATTCTGATAAAGCAACTTTAGAATTGCCAGCAGAAGCCAGCGGAAAGATAACTCTTACTGATAAAGAGGGTAATCGAATTGAAGAAGGTGATGCTGTTGAGGTTGGACAAGTAGTGTGCTTGATTGATACAGGTGCAGCCAAACCAGAAGGCTCATCTGCTCCAAAAGAAGAAAAGAAAGAGGAAGCTCCAAAGAAAGAAGAATCAAAGCCTGCTGCGAGTAAAGAAACTTATGCATCAGGAACTGCTTCTCCAGCAGCTAAGAAAATCCTTGATGAAAAAGGAATGTCCTCAGACGCTGTAAAAGGTACAGGTAGAGATGGCCGTATAACAAAAGAAGATGCTGTAAAAGCAGTACCTGCAATGGGCGAAGAAATTAATGTGGAGGGTAGAGGAACGTCTAGAAGTAAAATGTCCATGTTACGACGCAAAGTTGCGGAACGTTTGGTAGAGGCAAAGAACACGACGGCCATGTTAACGACTTTCAATGAAGTTGATATGTCACCAATTTTTGCACTCAGAAAAAAATACAAACAAACATTTAAAGAAAAACATGGTGTTAGCCTTGGATTTATGTCTTTCTTTTCTCTAGCTGTTGTAAGAGCATTGAAAATGTATCCAGCAGTTAACTCAATGATTGATGGAAAAGAAATGTTAAGTTATGACTTTGTGGATATCTCTATCGCAGTCTCTGGTCCAAAAGGACTTATGGTTCCTGTAATCAGAAACGCAGAGAAACTAAGCTTTAGAGGTATAGAATCTGAAGTAAAACGTCTCGCGATACGTGCACGTGATGGTCAGATTACCGTTGATGAGATGACTGGAGGGACCTTTACTATTAGTAACGGAGGTGTGTTCGGAAGCATGTTGTCGACACCAATTATTAATCCTCCGCAAAGTGGTATTCTTGGCATGCATAATATTGTCGAAAGGCCTGTTGCTGTGAATGGTAAAGTAGAGATTAGACCCATTATGTTTGTTGCGTTATCATACGATCATAGAATAATTGATGGTAAAGAAAGTGTAGGGTTCTTAGTAGCCGTTAAAGAAGCACTTGAAAATCCGGAAGAATTATTGATGGATAATAATATAAAGAAAGCTTTAGAGCTTTAATTATAATATAAGGTAATAAAAAAAGCCTCAAGAGATATCTTGAGGCTTTTTTTATTTCTGTCTCGTCCTGAAAAAAGTTGACCATAACATTTACCATTATGGGAAACAAAAGAGAATTAAAGAGGCATCAAGACCCACCGAGAAGCTATAGTGAGAATTTCAAACGTTTGGTTGTGACAGAATACGAGCAAGGTTTTTTAAACAAAGACCAGTTACAACGTAAATATGATATTCGAGGTAATGGCTGTATATCAAATTGGCTTAGAAAATATGGTACCTTTACTTATCCAAAGCACTCAAGTATTGGTCGACCGATGAAAGACCCAGATAAACAACGTATAAAAGAGTTAGAAGCTCAATTACAAAAGAAAGAGCAAGAGTTAGACTTTTTCAAGCACTTTATCAAAGTCGCTGAACGAGAATTAAAGATTAAGATTGTAAAAAAGTCTGGCACCAAGTAGTTCGAGAGTATGCACAACAACAGCATAATCGTGTATCGATTAGTTGTTTGTGTAAATTACTTGGTTATAGTAAACAGGCTTATTATAAGCGAGAAGATAAGCAAATACGCCAAAACTTTATTAACGCCCAAGTCAGGTCTATGGTTATAGATATACGCTGCAAATTGCCACGACTGGGCACAAGAAAACTCTATCATTTAATCAAGCCAAAGTTAGAGCATCAAGACATAAAAGTAGGACGGGATAAACTCTTTGATATTTTAAGACAGGAAGGGTTACTCATAAGAAAGCGCAGGAAGTATACCAAAACCACCCACTCTAAACATTGGATGAAAAAGTATCCAAATCTTACAAGAACATTAGAACTCAACAAACCAGAACAACTTTGGGTAGCAGATATAACCTATCTACAAACCAAACAAGGTCATGAATACTTGCATCTAATAACAGATGCTTATTCCAAAAAGATTATGGGTTACCAACTTACAGGTAATTTAAAAGCATCTTCTACAGTTAAAGCCTTGAAGATGGCTCTGAGCAATAGAAAATACAAGCATTCATTGATTCATCATTCTGATAGAGGATTACAATACTGTAGTTATGAGTATACCAATATATTAAAGCAAAACAACATCCAAATAAGCATGACAGAGCAATACGATCCCTATGAAAATGCAATAGCAGAAAGAGTCAATGGTATACTCAAAGATGAATTTGGATTAGATCAAATCTTTAAGAACAACCAGCATCTACACAAGCAATTGCAAGAATCCATAGAGCTTTATAACAATTTAAGACCACATCTGTCAATCAAAATGTTCACGCCAAATCAGGCACATAAACAACAGAACATAAAACTTAAAAAATGGACAAAAAAGAACCATCAAAAGCTAGCTTTTGATGGTTCTAATAATAATACTAATTTTATCTAATAATCAGTCAACCTTTTTTAGGACGACTCACAGAGTAAGTTGTCTCAAAAGCAGTAGATTCTTTATCAGTGATAGAATTATCTATCTTAGCTGATATATAACTACTGATACTAGAAATGTGTCGAATTATTGCTTTGTGTTTTTCTTCTTCGCTTGAATAATTATATGGACTTTTCATTAGTACATCATAAGTACTTGCTAAAGATTTAGATAGTTCCAGCGGAGACTCTGACGAAAGGATGTTATTATAGTCTTTTAATAAAGTTTCTTTTAATGCCATACATAGTTGTTTAATAATCAAATATAATGTGAAAAAAGCCGATTGCACAACAACGTATATAAAAAATAGCGGTTTTGGTGTTTAAACGAAAATGATTTTTATAAATTTAAGGTCAGTTATAATTCGAAAAGTTAGTGTATAAAAACCCGCTACTTTTCATATACAAGACCGTTAGCTACAATTTATAAGAATCTATGTACTCTCAACAAACTTTAGAACATATAAAAAAAGAACATTTAACACCTTTAGAAAGTTACGAGATTCAAAACTTACAAGATGTAAGGAATTTTCATAAAGAATTGATAAGAGTCCGAATGGACCTGAAATTTAGCGTCGGAATTGATGTGATGCCGCATTACAGGGGAGAACAACATTATAGCTGGGACATTTTGCCTGGTATTTATAGACCTCCTTTTTCAAATGAAATTGATTTAAACCGGTCTCGAGAAATTGAAAAAAAGGGTATCGAAATTTTTAAAAAAAAGGTATCCGAAATTTATGGAGAAGAACGTCTATTTAAGCATAGTAAAAAACCATTTGGGGAGGACTGGGATTTGCTATTTCAGGCACAACACGCAGGAGTAAAAACAAACTTAATTGATTTATCAACTTCAAGTATTGATTCTGCTTATTTTATGTGTGAACCCACGGAAAAACACAAAAACTCTGATGGACAACTTTGGGCGTTACTCGTTCCTCATGAATTAATATTTAATGAAAATACCGACTACGAAAAATTACTCTACCCTAATTATAATCCGTTTGATTTAGATTCGTCTTTTGTTTGCAATGTTCCAACCTATATCGATGATATCGACCAAAGAACTTATCAATTCAGGTTACTCAGACAGCACGGTAGATTATTTGCATCAAGCAACTCGGATTTAGAAATTCCTTTGAATAAAAAAGACTTTTGGAAATATATGATGTTTCGTGTTAAAGTAAGAGCCGAAGCGAAAAAAACAATCTTCAAAGAATTAACGGAAAATGGGATTGATAAAGATAGGCTAGTGTTAACCGAAAGTGAAGAGGCATCCACAATGATTGGAGAAGTAAATACTGAAATGAAAAAACTGTAGCTAACAATGGCTAAACGTAATGCGGGCTTTGGGGCAAAATCGAATGGTCTGTGTATATTTATGAAGTCGCTAAATCTTTGGGATTTAGCTTTGGACAGGAAAAAATAAAAACTAAACCAAAAGCTTTAGCTTCGTGCTAAGACGGAAACGAAAATGTTTCCTTACTTCCGCACTACGCTTAGCCGAGACCGTTGTAAACAAGCTGATAAAAGAGCTGAAATTGAACATTTGAACTAAAAAAGCCAACGCTCAAACAGCACATTTATTTTTTCTCAACGCGAAAAGCCAACGCTAAAAAAAATAAAAGAGCAGTTTTTTTTCCACGCT
>CALDUJ010000166.1 GCA_937923735.1 uncultured Flavobacteriaceae bacterium
CTTGGTCCGTCTTTAGGCGTAGCTCCTTCTGGCACATGTATGTGTACATTATACTTATCGAATACTTCGGGATTGATTCCGAATTCATCCGCATTACTCTTAATGTATTCCATGGCAATTGTTGCCGATTCTTTCATAACCTTGCCGAGGTTACCAGTAATTGTCATTCCTCCTTTCCCTTTTGATAGGATAGATTCAATAAACAAAATATCACCTCCTACTCTAGTCCATGCTAATCCAGTAACAACACCTGCAACATTATTGTTCTCGTATTTATCACGCTCTAGTTTTGGGCCACCAAGAACCTCAATAATATCTTCATTACTGACTTTGATATCATATGTTTCTTCCATGGCAATGTTCTTGGCAGCATAGCGCACCATTTTAGCAATTTGCTTTTCCAATCCACGTACACCAGACTCACGCGTATAACCCTCAACTATTTTTTCGAGCTGAGGCTTTCCGATTTTTAAGTCTTTAGTAGTCAATCCATGCTCCTTTAATTGCTTTGGCAATAAGTGTCTTTTGGCAATCTCTACTTTTTCCTCTATTGTATAACCTGTTACATTAATAATCTCCATTCGGTCACGTAATGCTGGCTGAATGGTATTTAGGCTATTACTCGTTGCTATAAACATGACTTTTGATAAGTCGAAGCCCATTTCCAGGAAGTTGTCATAAAACTCACTGTTCTGTTCAGGGTCTAAAACCTCTAACATTGCCGAAGAAGGATCTCCTTGATGCGAATTTGATAGCTTATCTATTTCATCTAATACAAAAACAGGATTAGCAGTTCCAGCCTTCTTCAAACTCTGAAGAATTCGTCCAGGCATCGCACCAATATAAGTCTTTCTATGTCCTCTTATCTCTGCCTCGTCTCTTAATCCACCTAACGACATACGCACATACTCTCTCCCTAATGCTTCTGCAATCGATTTCCCTAAAGATGTTTTACCAACGCCCGGAGGACCGTAAAGACATAAGATTGGGGACTTCATATCATTACGCAATTTTAATACTGCTAGATATTCTATAATACGGCGCTTTACATCGTCTAATCCATAATGATCTCTGTCGAGAATTTTCATGGCACGCTTTAAGTCGAATTTGTCTTTGCTAAATTCGTTCCACGGTAAGTCTAAAAACAAATCAAGATAATTACGTTGTATTGAGTACTCAGCAACTTGAGGATTCATACGTTGTAGCTTGGAAAGCTCTTTATGAAAGTGTTCTTCAACTTTTTCATCCCACAACTTATCCTTAGCACGTGCTCTCATCTCTTCTACTTCTTCTTCGTAGCTCACACCACCAAGTTCTTCTTGTATGGTTTTCATTTGCTGATGTAAGAAATATTCACGCTGTTGCTGGTTCATATCACTCTGAACCTTAGATTGTATATCATTCTTTAATTCCAACTTCTGAAATTCCATATTCATAAACTTCAAAGTCGACAAAGCACGCTCCCTTAAGTCGTTTGTCTCTAAAAGTTTTTGTTTTTCTTCTACAGACAAATTCATGTTAGAAGACACAAAATTCACCAAAAACGAATTACTCTCTATATTTTTTATGGCAAAAGAAGCCTCGCTAGGAATATTTGGACTGTCTCTTATTATTTGTAAGGCTAAGTCTTTAATAGACTCAATAATTGCTGCAAATTCTTCATTATCTGGTCCAGGTTGGGCTTGAGGAACTTCTCTAACTGTAGCATTTATATAAGGCCTTTCAGTGATAACTTCCGCTACTTTAAACCGCTTCTTGCCTTGGATGATAACTGTTGTATTACCATCTGGCATTTTTAACACCTTCAAGATACGAGCAACCGTACCAGTTTCATGAATATCTTTAGCTGTAGGGTCTTCTACTTCTTCATCCTTTTGAGACACCACACCGATAACTTTACTTCCGTTATTGGCATCGTTAATCAATTTTATGGATTTATCACGTCCGGCAGTAATAGGAATTACCACACCAGGAAACAAAACAGTATTACGCAAAGGCAATATTGGTAAAGTTTCTGGAAGCGATTCATTATTAATCTGTTCTTCATCCTCAGGCGTCATTAATGGAATCAATTCAGAGTTTTCATCAAATTCCTGCAATGACAAACTGTCAAGGCTAATCATTTTAGATTTTTTCATAGGTTTTATAGGTCATTCTGTCATAAGCTAAACTAACAACAGAATTTTTATATGGTCAAAATTAGCAATTAATATTCGTTAATATCAGGTAATCAATAACTTATGATTTAAGTCGAATATCTTTTCAACTTATAAAAGTCAATTGTCATGCCATTGTAAATTGATTATTCTTAAATTAATTGAAAATATTTTTAATCAAACTGTAACAAAGTTGATATATCATCCTCTTTCATATAAAGCAATTTGTTTTTGACACCAACCAATCAAAATATCGAACAGCTGCTAGAGCAATGTACATTAGGCAACCAACGTGCACAAATGGAAGTTTATAACAGATATCAGAAAGCGATGTACAACACAGCGTATCGCATCGTAAAAGATAGAGCCGAAGCAGAAGACGTTATGCAAGATTCCTTTTTGGCGGCGTTTACCAAATTAGGAACTCTTAAAGAAAAAGTGACTTTCGGGTCATGGTTAAAACGAATTGTAGTGAATAACAGTATTTACCATTACAATCAGAACAGTAAATACAACGACGTTCCTTTAGATGATGTAATGTATAAGGTTGAAGATGATCCTGGTGTTCCCGAAAATTACGAGTTCACTAATATAAAGGCTCAGCAAGTCATGGATACCATGAAAGAGCTTAAAGAGAATTATAGAGTAAGCTTAACATTACACTTAATTGAAGGATACGATTATGAAGAAATAAGTGACATTATGAATATGTCTTATGCTAACTGCCGCACAACAATATCGCGTGCTAAAGAAAGCTTAAGACAGAAACTAGCTCCAAAGGCTAGCAATTTTTAAGCCCATAATGGCACTTAGCTAAAAACAAAGCAAAATGAAAAAAGATAATTTAAATACGCTTTTTGAAAATCTCAAAGATGATTTTGACATCGAAAGCCCAGATAAGGGTCATGAGCAGCGCTTTTTAGCAAAGCTTAAGGATGTAGATCAGACAGTAGCCAATAACATGGAATCCACTTCGAAACGCAATTGGTGGAAACCTTTCATGGGGATAGCAGCATCTATAGCACTTATTGTAAGTATTTTCATAGGAACCACCCAAGAACCAGAAGTTAAGGACTTAGCGAGTGTTTCTGAAGAAATGTCAGAAACTCAGGATTTCTTTACGGCAGCAATTGCTCAAGAATTATCTAAGTTAGAAAATGAGCGTTCTCCTGAAACAGAAGTATTGATTAAAGATGCTATGCAACAGATGAGCATTCTTGAAAAAGAATATGAAATACTTAAAACTGACCTAACAGAAAGTGGTGATGACCAGCGCGTTATTTATGCTATGATTAGCAACTTTCAAAACAGAATAGAATTATTACAATCCGTGTTGGAAAATATTGAAAACATTAAACAACTACAGAATCCTGAAATTAAACAAAGTACTATTTAAACATATAATTTAACTTAATTAACAATCAGATTCCCGTCTTCCCGGGAATGACAAAAAAACAAATTATGAAAACTCAATTACTATATAAAGCAGTTTTTGCTCTGCTACTTATACCAAGTATAATACTTGGAAGCAATTCTCATGATAAATGGGGAGGCAAACATACCAAGGAAAAGAAAATCAATAAAGAATATAATGTTAGTAGTGATGCTCTTGTAAAAATCAGCAACAGTTACGGTAACATAGATGTAGTAACTTGGCCAGGAAATAAGGTAGTTATTGAAGTTACTATTACTACCAATGGCAATGACGAAGAAAAAGTACAGAGAAAATTGGATGAAATCGATGTAATATTCGACAATTCTTCTAATATGGTTAGTGCTAAAACAGTTTTCAACAAGAACAAATCTAGCTCTTGGTGGAAATGGGGAAAAAACAACAACGTAAACATGAAAATCAATTATGTCGTAAAAATGCCTATTACCAATGATGTTGACCTAAATAATGACTATGGAAGTATTAACCTTGATAGATTAGAAGGTCGTGCAACTCTTAATTGTGATTATGGAAAAATAACAACGAAGGAGCTTATGGCAGATAATAACTCTATTAATTTTGATTATACCAATAACTCATACTTCGAATATATAAAAAGTGGGAAAATTAACGCCGATTACAGTGGTTATACCGTAGCCAAAGCAAAAAATCTAGAGATTGTTGCAGACTACACAAAATCCAAAGTAGAAATCGCCGAAGATGTTGATTACAATTGCGATTACGGTAGCATCATCCTAGAACAGATTAATAATGTTAGAGGTAATGGAGATTACTTAACTACAAGATTAGGCGAGGTTTACAAAAATTTAGATATTAAATCTGATTATGGCTCCATTAAAATAGAAAGAATGATGGCCAGCGCTGGTGATGTTGATATTGAATCTGATTATGCAGGTATAAAAATTGGATATCAGTCAGGGTATAATTTCAGTTTCGATATTGATCTTGAATATGCCTCTTTAAGAGAAGATGAAGGCCTTGAAATTACTAAGAAACGTGTTGAGTCTTCAGATAAATATTATGCTGGATATCACGGGAGTCAAAACTCTGGGAATATGATTCGTATTCGCTCAGATTATGGAAGTGTATCGTTCTTTAAAAACTAATAATCAACTCGTGCTGAATTCAATTCAGTAACAACTTAAATAAATAATCATGAAAAAATTAACATTAATCGCGGTAGCCTTATTATTCGTTAGCACAGCAAATGCACAATGGTGGGGCGGAAAAAAAATCAAAGGAAATGGAAACATGACCAAGATTACAAGAACAACATCAGATTACGATGCTATTAAATGTGCAGGTTCATTCGATTACATTCTGGTTGCAGGTACTGAGGGGAACATCACCATTGAAGGTGAAGAAAATTTATTGGAATATATTATTACTGAAGTTGAAGGCGGAAAACTAAAAGTTAAGACTAGGAATAATGTTAGCTTAAGAACTTCTTATAATAAGACAATCAAGATCACCATTCCTTTTAAGGATATAAACGAAGTTTCGTTGTCAGGTTCAGGTGATTTATGGAACGAGGATAAAATCACTTCCAACAACTTAAAAGTAGCTTTAGCTGGCTCAGGAGATGTGGTAATAAACCTTGAAGCATCGTCTTTAAAAACAAGCTTATCCGGTTCTGGAGATATCATTCTAAAAGGGCAGACAAATGATTTAGATATGAGTTTAGCAGGCTCTGGAGATATTCAAGCATTTGGACTACAAGCAAATAATACAGATGTATCTTTAGCTGGCTCAGGAGATATAGAAGTCGTAAGTAATAAAAACCTTCGAGCTCGTGTGGCTGGATCTGGGGACATACAATACAAAGGAAATCCGGATAAAGAAGACACTAAAGTTTCTGGGTCGGGTAGTATCAGTAACTAAGCAACTCTTTCATCAATCAAAAAGAAAAAGCCACTCGTTAGAGTGGCTTTTTTTATACTATTTTATTATTATTTATTGATAAACAATGTCAAAAGCACCTTCGGTGATTTCGTGTGTTCCTGTAGCTCCCCCACCTGTGGCAGGCTCAGCCGTAAATTCAAAAGTTGCCACAATTCTTTTATTAGCAACATCATGGGTGGTAATTGTTATGGTACCATTAGCGGTATAGGTTTCAGTTGTAGATGCATTATAAAGCCCTATAGTATCTGATGGTGATGATGCAATAGAAACAAAATTATATGTTCCCTCAGTAATAGATGCATCCAAACTAAAACCAATAGTTTCTGCAGAGTTTTTGGTAGCTGAGATTCCTATGGAATTAAAACCTGCTAGTGATATGGCATTACCGAACACAACATCTTCTACAAATTCTTCTCCATCAACTTTAGCAAAAAATGTATTTTCAGTTGGTATAGAATCTAAACTATCTTCATAAGGAATGTTAGTAAACACGCCATTAGTAAATTCTTTTGGCTCTCCTGTTACACTATGAGCAGTAAAACTAAACGTTCCAGACATTGTCATATCAGATTCGTTTATCTCTGAAATAGTGATTGTTCCTTGGGGAGTCATAAAATCTGTCACTGCTACCCAAGTGTCCGAAGATCCACTTGCAGAATTATATGCAGCACCATTTACCAACATTGTCGCTTGGTCCGTAACTCCTATATCGTAAGTTCCAGCAGTAGTCTCCATTAGCGTAATGGTTATAAGTTCCTGTTGACTTCCTCTGGAAGCTGTTATATTCATGGAATTTTCGATAATAATTGCACCAACAATATCTGCAAAATAAGTTTGTCCGTCAAAATCTACAGAGAAACTACCTTCAGATGTTTCAGTGGAAAAGTCCCCTTCCAAGGATTCATTCTCACAAGTAAAAGCTGTGAGCAAAACAAATAATGATAATAATGTGGTTAATTTTTTCATAAATAGGTTGTTTTTAATAGGATAACAAACATACAGAATTTCTGACAAAGACCAGAGGTAGCACTTTTTTATCCAAAAAGTAAACTTGTATACAGTATCAATTATCTAATTTAAACTACAATCACCAAGTTCGTCAATAATAGTCTGAATACTTCCATCATCATCCCCGCAAGCAGTAATTTTGTTTTGAAGTGCTAATTTATAAGCATTACAGACTTGCGTATAGAATTGCTCCGTAGTCACATCAAATGCATCAGCTACATCATCAGCTACTTCAGTTGCAATAGGGCATGTAATTTGAACTTCAGGCATACAATCTCCTAGGGAATCAATTATACTTTGTAGTACCTCATCATCGTCTCCACATGCTTCTATTTGAGCTAGTAAAGCAGCTTTGTAATTATTACATAACGGACTATAATTCTCATTAATAGCATCGGAAAAAGCTAAAGCAGCTTCATTGGTTACTGTTATAGCATCATCGCATATTGTATCCTCTTCTTCCATTTCATCTATTATGATTACTTCTTCAAAATCAAATTCATAAGGTTCATTATCACAAGAAAGAAATGTAAATAGTGTTAGTAGAGATAAGAAGGCAAGTATTCTATTCATATAATTTGTCCATCAACTTTTATAAACTTGTAATAAAAGTTAGCTATTGTTCTTTGGGAACTCTAAATAATAATATAATTCCAATTAAAAAGAAAATGAATAAAAACAAAATTGCGTTTCGCATACTTCCTGTTATCTGGTCAATTGTTGCAAAAATTACCATTCCGATAACAATTCCAATTTTCTCAGCAACATCATAAAAACTAAAGTAAGAAGTCGTATCCTCAGTTTCTGGTAAAAACTTAGAATAGGTAGAACGAGCCAAACTCTGTATACCACCCATAACCATTCCCACCATACTAGCAGCAACGTAAAACTGCATTGGAGTTTTCATAAAATAAGCATACACACACAAAGTCATCCATATAAAATTGATGACTATCAAGGTTTTAATGTTACCATACTTAGCGGATGCGCGAGATGTAAGATAAGCACCTAAAATTGCAACCAGTTGTATAATTAAAATACTTCCTATGAGCCCCATAGTCTTGGCATCATCTGTACCCCATGCAATTTCTTCTTCTCCAAAATATACAGCGATGAGCATAATGGTTTGCACTGCCATACTAAACACAAAAAAGGCAACTAAATAGCGTTTTAACCTCAAGTTATCTTGTAATTGAATCCAAACTAGCTTTAATTCCTTTAATCCATTAAAAACAACATCCTTAGTAACCTTATGCCCTGAAGAAACACCTTTTGGCAAAACGTAAAAAGAATACTGACTAAATCCAATCCACCATAATCCTACCATTATAAAAGAATAACGCATTGCTACTTGTGCTGCTGTTTCAATAACCCGTCCGTCATCAGCAACATTTTCTTTAATAGAAAAAATATCTGGGTACATTACCATAAGCAGGTTAATGACTAATAAAAGAACACTACCAACGTAACCCATACTAAATCCTTTAGCACTAATGCTATCTTGTTGTTCTTCGTAAGCAATATCCGGAAGATAAGAGTTATAAAAAACAAGACTTCCCCAATAGCCCATTAGTCCCATAAAATAAAACAGAAGACTTAAGTGAATACTATCTAAATTAAACCAATATAAACCTATACAACCAAGACCACCCATATAGCAGAAGAATTTCATAAAACTCTTCTTATTACCAACATAATCAGCGATTCCCGAAAGTATCGGAGACGTAAAAGCTACCACTAAAAATGTAAAGGCTGTGACATAAGTTATTAAGGCAGTACTCTTAAATTCCATTCCGAATGCATTAACAACTTTACTGACTTGATCAACAAACAACGCAGAGTAAAAAATTGGAAAAATAGACGACGCTATCGTTAATGTGTAAACGGAGTTAGCCCAATCATAAAACGCCCAAGCATTTAAGAGTTTCTTACTTCCTTTTTCTAGTTTAGCCATAAAAAAAGCTGCTCTTTTATGAGCAGCTTCTAAAGTAATCAAATATTTTAAACTACCTAGTTGATAGGTTTAAAACTAGTAACACCATATTTAGCAGCCTCTGCTTTTGCTTGAGGCGCCCAAGCAGTAAGGTTTGCAATACGTGTTTGATTTGCTGGGTGCGTACTCATAAATTCTGGTGGTGCTTGTCCACCACTTTGGGCAGCCATACGTTTCCATAATTGAGCTGCTTCGTCTGGGTTGTAGCCAGCTACAGCCATTAAATACTGACCTATTTTATCAGCTTCAGATTCATGAGATCTGCTAAACGGTAAAACACCCAATAATGTGGAACCTACACCATAATATTGATTAAATTGAGCTCGTGCTTTAGGGTCCTTAATGGCTACATTTCCTGCGACAGCACCAACTTGTTGAAGCATTCCAGCACTCATACGCTGTTGTCCATGATTTGCCAATGCATGAGAAACTTCGTGCCCCATAATCGCCGCAACACCAGTTTCGTTTTGTGCTATAGGTAGAATACCTGTATAAAACACAATTTTCCCGCCAGGCATACACCATGCGTTTACAGTTTTATCATCAACAAGATTATATTCCCACTTATAATCTTTTAAGTAACCTTGTTGCCCATTAGCATTCAACCAACGTTCTGCGGCAATGGAAATTCTTTGGCCAACCCTCTGTATCATGTCAGATTCAGCAGTTCCTGTAATCACCTTGTTCTCACCTAAGAATTGACTATATTGCTGGAAAGCCATGGGAAACAGCTGGGAGTTAGGAACCAATGCCATTGTTTTCTTTCCAGTAAATGGATTGGTGGTGCAAGAGAGGAATAATAAAACTACCCCAACTGCTATTATTTTGTTTTTTAATTTCATTGTTAATGGTTTTAATTAATATGTAAGTCTAAAATTACAAAAACCGTTCCTTTTTTGATTTATTTATATAAAGTAAATTTATCTTCATTATCGATAAACTACCAAAATAATCGAACTAATGAACATTCGATGAGCTAGTGGGTAAGTTTTTGGTTAATTGTACGTCATAAGCCATGACAGTTAAAATATCTATATTTACAACAAAAAATTATGAAAAAGCACCTCTCCCTTATAGCTATTTTATTCATATTCGGATGCAAATCCAATGCACAAGAAATAAAGGAAGCCAAAACCTTTGAAATTACTAAAACTGATGAAGAATGGAAAGCACAGTTAACCAATAAACAATATTATATTTTACGTCAAGCTGGAACTGAACGTCCTTTTACCAGCGAGCTCTTGGGTAATAAAAAAACTGGGACATATGTTTGCGCAGCCTGCAATACGCCCTTATTTAAAAGTGAGCATAAATTCAAATCCGGTACTGGATGGCCAAGCTTTGATCGAGAAATCAAAGGAAATGTTGACTATTCTACAGATTACGATATAGGCGTAGCAAGAACAGAAGAACACTGTGCGACTTGCGGCGGTCACTTAGGCCATGTATTTAATGATGGCCCAAGAGAAACAACTGGAAAACGTCACTGCATTAATGGTGCTGCACTGAAATTTGTACCTTCAAAAGAGTAACTACTCCGTTTAGATAACAATTTTAAATAATCCAATTCATAATTCGAATTAGGTTTCGTAAATTCGTGGCTTCAATTCACGACATAAAATCATACGAATGAGTAAATACGATATCATTGTTTTAGGAAGTGGTCCTGGTGGTTATGTAACTGCCATAAGAGCATCTCAATTAGGTTTTAAAACTGCCATAGTAGAAAAAGAAAGTCTTGGTGGTGTATGCCTAAATTGGGGTTGTATTCCAACAAAAGCCTTACTTAAATCTGCACAGGTTTTCGAATACCTTAAACATGCTGAGGATTATGGTTTAAAAGTTAAAGAGTACGATAAAGATTTTGATGCGGTTGTTAACCGTAGTAGAAATGTTGCGGACGGAATGAGTAAAGGTGTTAAATTCTTAATGAAGAAGAATAAAGTAGATGTTATAAATGGCTATGGTAAAGTAAAAGTTGGTAAAAAGGTTGAAGTAAAATCTGAGGATGGAAAAACTACTGATTATGAAGCAAACCATATCATAATCGCAACAGGCGCTCGCTCTAGAGAATTACCTAGCTTGCCTCAGGACGGCAAAAAGGTAATAGGTTATAGAGAAGCTATGACATTACCTAATCAACCAAAAAAGATGATTGTTGTTGGCTCAGGCGCTATAGGAATTGAATTTGCTTATTTCTATAATGCTATGGGAACGGAAGTGACTGTTGTGGAATACATGCCAAATATCGTTCCTGTTGAAGACATTGATGTTTCTAAACAGTTGGAAAAAACCTTCAAAAAGTCTGGTGTTAAAATTATGACATCTGCAGAAGTCACTTCTGTCGATACCTCTGGAAAAGGAGTTAAAGCCACTGTGAAAACAAGTAAAGGAGAAGAAACTCTTGAAGCTGATATTGTTTTATCTGCAGTAGGTATAAAATCAAACATCGAAAATATTGGTCTTGAAGATTTAGGAATTGCTACAGATCGAGATAAAATATTGGTTAATGATTATTATCAAACTAATATACCAGGATATTATGCAATTGGAGATATAACTCCAGGACAAGCATTAGCCCATGTCGCCTCCGCTGAAGGTATACTTTGTGTAGAGAAAATCGCAGGAATGCATGTAGAAGCATTAGACTATGGCAACATACCGGGATGTACCTACTGTATGCCTGAGGTCGCAAGTGTTGGTTTAACTGAAAAACAAGCTAAGGAACAAGGATATGAGCTTAAAATTGGCAAATTTCCTTTCTCGGCATCTGGTAAAGCAAGTGCATCAGGAAATAAAGATGGGTTTGTAAAAGTAATTTTTGATGCCAAGTATGGTGAATGGCTAGGTTGTCATATGATTGGTGTTGGAGTAACTGATATGATAGCTGAAGCTGTTTTAGGAAGAAAGCTAGAGACTACAGGTCATGAAGTGCTTAAGGCGGTTCATCCGCATCCAACAATGAGTGAAGCTGTTATGGAAGCCGTTGCAGATGCTTACGATGAAGTCATACACCTATAATTATAATAATTTAAAAAGCCGCTCGAATGAGTGGCTTTTTTTATGCTTAAAGAAATATGAATTTAAAGAATTTTAGAACCGTTGCCATCTTAGAAGGTATCTCTTACCTCCTTTTAGCCGTTACTATGTATTATAAATATGTTTTGGATAATGGATTACCGAACAAGATTGTTGGGATGATTCATGGCGTTTTATTTATTGTTTATATCATTATGGCTTTTGTATTGAGAAAAGAACAAAAGTGGTTACTTAGTACGTTTTCCATTATCCTAATTGCATCATTGATTCCTTTTGGGACGTTCTATATTGAACACAAATATTTAAGAACAAATTAGAATTTGTATCTAATCCCCAAATTGAATGACCGTTTCTTACCAAAAAGGGCATCAGAATCTAATCCCCGAAAAATAGAATACTGATTTGTTAATCCGTGAATATATCGTGCATCTAAAAACCAATTCCTATTTATTCTATACTCAGCTCCTAGGATTAAAGAAGCACCAAACTCTTTATCCCTAAAAGCCAGTACAGTACTATCATCAGCTATTGAATAATCTAATTGAATTCCACCGTAAAAAGCAAATTTGTTTGAAACCTCATACCTAATGAGCAAAGGTATTTCTAATAAAGTGGTTCCATAATAATTCGCTTCTAATCTGAGGCTAAGTTTTTCTGAAATTTCTTTTTCAGCAAATACTCCTATATATATTTTTGTTGTGCTAAAAGCATCTGTGTCGGCATCAATACCCCAAATACTATAGCCATGCCTAATACCAAAGTCAAGCTTTTTATCTTTGTCTGAATTAGAATCCTGTGCTTGAATAAATGAAATTGAAAAAAGTAATGTTAGAAGCAATAATAGATGTCTCATAATAATTTTGATTAAAGTTAGACACCAAAACTATCATTAGTATATGTTAAGAAATCAGAAGAATTTCACAAACAAATAACAATAAACAGTTAATTGCTTCTTAAAAAACTTAAAATAATTATCAGAAATAAATCACAAAAAACTATGAATAGCCAGCTCATAGCTCTGTATTCCAAAACCAAGAATTACACCTTTCGCGTTTGGAGATATATAAGATTGATGCCTGAATTCTTCTCTTGCAAATGTGTTACTAATATGTACTTCTATAACAGGAGTTTCTACCGCCTTGATGGCATCTCCTATACCAACAGATGTATGTGTATAAGCAGCGGCATTTAAAATAATACCATCATAATTAAAACCTACTTCCTGTATTTTGTCTATCAGTTCTCCCTCAATATTTGACTGAAAATAATCAATTGAAAAGTCAGAATATTTGTCTTTTAACTGATTTAAAAAATCTGTAAAAGATAAAGTTCCATAAATCTCCGGTTCACGCTTACCAAGAAGATTCAGATTAGGTCCGTTGATGATTATGAGTTTTTTCACGAAGTAAAGGTATCAAAAAATAAGGCATAAAAAAACGGCTAAACGCAGGGTTAAGCCGTTAGAAAAAATTTAATTACTTTAAAATTTAAGCCCTACACCGATAGTCAAAGGATTTAAAGTTACAGAGACATCTTCTTCTCCGCTATATCTATTTGTTAATTCGAACCCATATCTAGCTTCAATAAAAAACTTTTCATTGATATCATATCCTGCACCAAAGCCAAGTCCTAAACCAAAATTTGAGATTTCTTCAGTTTCTTCTTCCAATGCTAAATTAGCCTGCAAACCACCTTGTAAATTAAACTTATCTGCAACATAGTATTTAGCCATTACTGGTATAAGTAAGAAATTTGCATCACTCGCACTTGCGTATAATGCTGATGGCTGTATATGCAACTTTTCTGAAGCAACGATATCTGCAAAAAAACCTGCATAAAAACCAGATTCAGAAGCTGAAGCGGAAATACCTTCATCTGCTTTAGCTTTAACGCTGATACTAGCAAAACCTGCAGTAACCCCAAATTTTGTCTCTTGAGCAATAGTATTTAAACTATAAAATAAAACTATACCAATAAATAATATTTTTTTCATTTTTAAATTTTAAGTTAATCTAAAAAACCGAAGCCTATGCTTCGGTTTTCGATTTTGTAAATATTAAGTTAGATTAGAATCTATATCCAATACCAATTTGTAATGTGTTGATATCAAGTCCATCTATATCTCTCGAAATTTGGAAACCATAACGTGCTTCAGCATAAAATTCTTCTGAGAAATCATAACTAAGTCCAGCTGCAATATCCAATCCGAATTCACCTTGCGGTAAATCTTCAAGTAAGTAGTTTACTTGAGGTCCTGCAAGAATATTAAACTCTTCTGAAACTTTGTACTTAAACATAACTGGAACGTAAAGAGCATTTAAATCAGAAACAGAGCTGTAAAGAACTGCTGGTTCTAAATCAATCGTTTCACTTAATTCAAAATTGTAGCCAGCTCCTATGTAGAAACCAGTTTCTGAATCCGAAACATTTGCATCTCCAGCATCAACCTTTAATGTTACAACAGATAATCCTGCTTTGGCTGAAAAACCTTCCTGTGCTTGCACAGTAAAACCAAACAAGGCTACTGCAGCTAATAATACTAATTTTTTCATTTTTAAGTTTTTAAATTGATTAATAATTAAGACAAATAAATGTTAAAAAAACGATCTAGCCAAGAATATTATCTATTAAGTGTATAAAAAACACGATAAAATGCATATTTATATTGATTTTAAATAAATGAAAAATGCTTGTTTTGTATGTAAATAAATGATAACTAATATTATAACACACACAAAAAGCCGAGTTATTTCATTCGGCTTTTTAAGCAGCATTTAGTTTATACTATTCTATTCAAATTTATAACCTACACTTAATTGAAAAGTACCTAAATTAGTATCAAAGCCATCAATATCAGAAATATTGGCAATACCTAGATTGTATCTAGCGTTAAAAAATAAAGGGATGTCTGCTAATTCATACCCGCCTCCAAGCGCTACTCCAAAGTCAAACGACTTAATAGCATCTTCTATACCTCTATCAGCAGATACTCTAATTCCAAACTGAGGACCACCTTC
>CALDUJ010000167.1 GCA_937923735.1 uncultured Flavobacteriaceae bacterium
ACACCTATCAAGATGGTACCTCGCAATCTGGTATTTGGGAAAATGGTTTAATTGTGAAACAATAACTGGTTATAGTTTAAAGAGCTCCTTCCCTTGGTTGAGGGAAGGTGGTTTTTGAATTTCAATAAAGAAATTCAAAAAACGGAAGGGATTGAAAAATCAACAAATTCTACCCATGAATAGCCTCAGATTTACTTAAGTCTTTCATAATCTGAGCTTCAAAATCAAGAAGTTTTTGCCATTTTGCATCCACCTCTTTTCTGTCTCCATATTGCCTTGCAAATCCTAGAAACATAGTATAATGATTAGCTTCACTGACCATTAGTTTATGGTAAAACTGTGATAGTTCTTTATCTTCTAATTCTTCAGACAATAATCTAAATCGCTCACAGCTTCGAGCTTCAATAAGGGCAGCATACAATAATCTATGTACTAATTGAGTCGTTCTGCTTCCACCTTTCGGGAAGAATGTTACAAGCTTGTTTACATAAGCATCCTTACGGTCTCTACCCAAAACCCAACCTCGTTCAAGGATGCGGTCATGAACCATCTTAAAATGACTAATTTCTTCTTTAACCAAAGCAATCATTTCTTGAACTAGTTCTGTATATTCAGGAAAACTGACAATTAATGACATAGCTGTGCTAGCTGCCTTTTGCTCACAAAATGCATGGTCCGTGAGAATCTCCTCTATGTTTTTCTCTACAATATTAACCCATCTAGGGTCTGTAGGTAGTTTTAAGCCTAGCATAATTATTATTTATAGAACTCCCATTTCTTCAGATACATCTTTTAAGACATAACTGCTATCATCCTCGATGATTAGATTGAAGAATGAGCACCAATCTGTTTCAGGTTTACAATATAAAATATTGACAGTTATATTTGAATTAGCAAATGATTTTTCTTCATTTAACCAAATGCCACTTAAAACAGATTGTTCAAAAAATGAAGAAAGGGTAGGTTCAAATTGAAGAAGGAAGTCTTTATCAATCAATTGGTCAAAGATTACACCTTGCTTGGTTACAAGAATGGTAGCTTTATTATCCCTGTAAAAATGTTTATGGATAATTGTGTCTTGTCTGAATTCATCAAGGTAATTATTCTCCATATCGGTGAAAGTCTTAATTTTCACTCTAAACCCATTACTCAAAATGGTATCAGTTTCTACTTCCGTGTAGGTTTCAGGAAAATATTTCACATTTTCAGAAAACGAATCCAATAACTTGTTTTCAATCAGAATTTCTTCGCTGCTCTTGTTTACTCGGTCACGACCATCACATCCTAAAGACATAAAAAGCAATAGTGTCGCAGAAAAAAAACAAAGTTGTTTAAAATAAATCTTCATGTAAGTGCAAAGGTATCTAAAATCTATCTTCTAAAAGCGAAGCGGTCTAACATCTAATTAAATATCTAAATCGAAAGTTTTTCGTAAAACATCAATATTGGGGTTTTTGTTTTTTAACTTTTCAAATTTTTCTCTAGTCGTGTAGGCATATTGTTTTTCCATTTCTTCATTAACAGAAATGTCTAGGCTTATATCAAAGTTATTCAGTGTTTTTCGTAAGTGTCCCAATAAGTCATATTGTTGTCGCTCTAACTCAACTTTATTCGTAGCATTTGGAAACTCCAAATGTATGCTTGTTCCTTTCAATTTTGGTTGGTCTATAGATAGTATGGAAGCCAAGTTGTGTTTCCCTTCTTTTTGTGTTCTTGTAACAAAATCATTCCATGCCGATTGCATTGCTTCTTCTGTAAAATCCTCTTTAGGTAAATCTTCCTCATCAATAGTAACATCCATTTGCTTAATGAGATGCTCTTTTTTCTTCTTGATACTGCTCAAAGATAGCCCAGACACACGCTTTTTATCCTGATTAAGTATGATTTTAGGGCGCTCAGTAACAATTTTCGGTGTTTCAGGTAAAGATTCTTCCTCAGATGATGTTTGGTAATTATTATCAGGTTCTGTAGCCACTAATATTTTTTCAACTTTACTAACTTTAGATTTTTCTTCTGAAGTATTTTCTAATTTTGGTTTAGAAACCTGGATAGGATTGATGCCTTTCGCCTTGAAATAGGAGGCAGGTATTATGAAATGCTTACTGTTTTTTTTTTCTCCATCAAAAGTGATAGAGGCAAGCTGCATAAGACATAGTTCTACTAATAATCTTTGGTTTCGGCTGGTTTTGTATTTAAGATCGCAATCATTAGCGAGCTCTAATCCCTTCATCAAGAAAGATTGCGACGCCTTTTGAGACTGCTCTTCGTATTTCTTCTGAGTTTGTTCTCCAACTTCTAGTAGAGAAATCGTTTGAGGTGTTTTGCAAACCAACAAATCCCTAAAATGAGATGCTAATCCTGCGATGAAGTGATGCCCGTCAAATCCTTTAGATAGTGTTTCGTTAAACTGAATCAATAGTTCAGGTATCTTATTTTCCAGAATTAAGTCTGTAGCGGTAAAATATGTTTCGTAATCCAGTACATTCAAATTCTCGGTAACAGCCTGTCTAGTTAATTCTTTTCCAGAAAAGCTAACGACACGGTCAAATATAGAAAGTGCGTCACGCATGGCTCCATCCGCTTTTTGAGCAATGATATGTAAGGCATCATCTTCAGCGTTAACTCCTTGTTGTTCTGCAATGTATTTTAAATATTCTTTGGCATCTTTAACTGTGATACGTTTAAAATCGAAAATTTGGCAACGTGACAATATCGTTGGGATGATTTTGTGTTTCTCAGTAGTCGCTAGGATAAATATGCAATGCTTAGGTGGTTCTTCTAAAGTCTTTAAGAACGCATTAAAAGCAGCCTGAGAGAGCATATGTACCTCGTCAATGATATAGACCTTGTATTTTCCTACTTGTGGTGGAATACGAACCTGATCTGTTAAGCTTCGTATATCGTCTACAGAGTTATTGGACGCTGCATCCAGTTCAAAAATATTAAAAGCGAATTCCTCATCCTCTGATTGAGTGCCATCTTGGTTAATCATTTTGGCAAGAATACGCGCACATGTGGTTTTGCCAACACCGCGAGGTCCTGTAAAGAGAAGTGCTTGTGCTAAATGATTATTTTCGATAGCATTGAGTAGCGTATTGGTAATAGCAGACTGCCCCACAACATCCTTAAAGGTTTGCGGTCTGTATTTCCGTGCCGATACTACGAAATGTTCCATCAGATGCTGAATTTAGTTCAGCATCTTTCAACACTAAACTTTAGGCCTAACAAAGAAAAAAAAATCCCGCTAGAATTCAGAATTCTAATGCTTGTATTTAGGCTTAGTTATTAACAATTTATGTAGATTTGTTGCCAAGTAGATTGCCTTATCGTACAGACATTTATCGTCTGTAAGGAAAGTCCGGACACCATAGTGTAGCATAGTGGCTAACGGCCACCAGTCGTGAGACTAGGAAAAGTGCAACAGAAAGAATGTACAGGTAATGCTGTAGTGAAACCAGGTAAACTCTATGTGGTGCAATGTCATGTATACCAACGTTTGAGTGTAACGCGCACGATTGTTGGAGGGTAGGCAGCTAAAGTTTGCTAGTAATAGTAAACATAGATAAATGATAAGGTCGTGACACGGTAGTGTCGTCATCGAACAGAATCCGGCTTACAAATCTGCTTAAGTATATAAACCCTCTTTGAAAAATTCGAAGAGGGTTTTCCATTATGTTTTATGACATTTTTTTAGGTAAAGAAAGAGAAAACGTTCCCACCGTAACTCTTCGAATGGCTGTAATTATCTAAATGAGATAGGTCAGTGTGTTTAGAATGTTCCACAATCAAAAGCCCATCTTCCTCTAGTAGTTGATTTATGAAAACTAACTCAGGTATCTTTGCAAATTCCTCAACAGGGAAATCATACGGAGGATCCGCAAAAATTATGGTGTGTTTAGTTTTAACCCGCTCTAAATACTTAAACACATCACTTTTGATAGTTTCTATGGGCATTTCGAAGTCCTCAGACGTTTTATTGATAAATTTTATACAACCGAAATCAACATCTACAGCGATAATGTCTTCAGTGCCTCTTGAAGCGAACTCATAACTTATATTGCCTGTACCAGCAAAAAGGTCTAATACAGAAATATCATCAAAATAATATTGATTATTAAGGATGTTAAAAAGCGATTCTTTCGCCATGCCTGTTGTAGGACGGACTGGTAATTTTTTTGGTGCGGTAATGCGTCGACCTTTGTATTTGCCAGAGATAATCCTCATAAGAAGCTATGAATAATTACAAAATCATCATGTTCGTTATCTGGTTGAGCATCATCTGCAAATTTGAAATTGTCCATTCGCTTTGCAAAAAACACGAATCTTATGTACTTGTAGGTTATCGCGTATAATTCGCTTTTGGAGTCTATATCACCAGTAAAAATTAATTCAAAATTCTCAGGATTCATTCCTAATTGCTCAGAAGTAAAGAGGATGTAGTAAATAAAATCTTCTTTGGTAACATACTCAAACGTATTGTATAGCTTTAGGTTGCCATTTTCAACGACAACCATTTCAAAATGGGTATCAGCTACATTTACATACATTTTGGCCTTTGTAGCATTCTTCTCTAGTTTAAGAACTTCTTCAATAAATACCGAAGAGAGATGTTTATAGACAAACTCTCCATACTTACTGTATATATAATTATTAATGTTTACATAGGGCACATATACATTGTTACTATCGTTTGTTTTTAGCTCATCATAAGCTATATAATCTGTCTTAAGGATTTTAGCATTAAATTTTAGGTAATCTGCTAAATTTTCTACATTAAACAGTGGTTTTGGTACTATGCTAGATAACTCATTTTCATGAATTACCAATATAGACTTAAAGTCTTCCTGTAACGCATGCTCGGTTTGTATTGTGCCTTTTAATAAATCAAGAATGCCCGTAGGATTAAGTTGCTTTTCCGAATGAAAACTCTTGAGAAACTCTATGGTATTTGTATCTGGATTTAGGACACAAAAAGAAAGTCCATTCAAGCTAACTTGAATGGACAAAGCTTTATAAGGTATTATGTGTTTATTAGTTGTCGTTATCGCCATATACTTTTGGCCAGTTACCATTGGTATTAACCTCTTCCATGGATCCTACTTTAAGCGTTGGACCATTAACACCGTCAACAGCTACAACTTGCTTTTCTACAGTAATCAAATCTTTATCTTCGCCATCAAGAATTAGAGCCTTGTCAACACTTACTTCGAATACTGGTATTTTTTCAAAAATGCCAGCTTTAAGGTCAAATTTAGCCCCTTCTTTTCCTACTGGAAGATTCATCATCGTTTTGTAACGGTCAGAATTTTTAAATAAAGAGTCTTTGATGGAAGCATATCCTAAAGTATCTACAATAGTAATCTCTTTTGTAGTCTCAACACCTCCATAACGACGTGTTAACTCTCTATCAATAACTGTAGAATCACGCCTCTGAGTAATAGTAAATTTGGCTGTATCGATAAACTTCACAAGATTGTCCCAATTACCAGCAAATTTCCCAGTAACTTCTCTATGAGCCAATTGTGCCACTCTTATATCTTTTAAGTTTTTAATAACTTCAGTATAGCGTTTTTCTTTTAGCTTATTAAACTGGATTGGTTTGTAAACAGAATTAAAGGTTTGATATGCGAAAAGAGCAATCAACGCCCACAAAGCCAACATTACGACTGGTTTTAATTTTTGAGGGATAAACTTATTAATTAACCAAACTATGCCCACCGTAGCTGCTATTGCTGCGATGATTATAAGAAGTAACATCATGTGAAAGTGTTTTTAGTGTTGAACACAAATCTACAATTTTTTTTTATTCGTAAAAACCATTGTTAGTAAAAATCATTTTTATCTTTGGTAAATACACATAGCTCTCCAAGTTTTAATGAATTCAGCAGAATTTTATCACCTTATAAAACAGCAGTTTCCGTTCAAACCAACGTCTAAACAAGATGTGGTTTTGAGACAACTTTCCGAATTTATTTTAGAAGGCTCTAAAGATGCTTTGTACGTATTAAAAGGATATGCGGGGACAGGTAAAACTACAATAGTAGGTACCATAGTCACTAATCTTTGGAAGGCAAAAAAAAGTGCTGTATTAATGGCACCTACTGGTAGAGCAGCAAAAGTGATTTCTAATTATTCGGGTAAAGAAGCCTTTACCATACATAAGAAAATATACTTTCCAAAAAAGGAAAAAGCTGGAGGTGTTAAGTTTGTATTGCAGCCGAATAAACATAAGAATACGGTTTTTATAGTTGATGAGGCTTCTATGATTCCTGATGCGCCAAGTGATTCAAAATTATTCGAAAATGGGTCATTACTTGATGATTTAATGCAGTTTGTGTATTCTGGTCATAAATGTAAATTACTCTTAATAGGGGATACGGCTCAATTGCCCCCTGTAAAACTGGATATAAGCCCAGCCTTGGACGAAGACAAATTAAGCCTCAATTATAATAAGGATGTCAGAAAAATGGAACTAACAGAAGTGGTTAGACAGGAGTTTGACTCGGGCATTCTCGAAAATGCTACTGGACTTCGTGAAGTACTATCTGATGGTTTTTTTGACACATTTAGATTTAACCTTAATGGGTTCACTGATATTGTCAGACTAATTGATGGCCATGAAATTATGGATGCTATCAATGATTCATATAGTCAGTTAGGAAATGAAGAAACCACAATAATTGTGAGGTCTAATAAGCGAGCTAATCTTTATAATCAACAAATAAGAGAACGTATCTTATTTAATGAGAATGAATTGTCGGCAGGTGATTATTTGATGGTAGTAAAGAATAATTATTTCTGGCTAAAACCTACCAGTGAAGCAGGTTTTATCGCAAATGGCGACATTATAGAAGTATTAGAGATATTTAATATTAAAGAATTGTATGGCTTTAGGTTTGCCGATGTAAAAGTTAGAATGGTAGATTATCCCAAAATGCGATCTTTTGAAACGGTATTACTTCTTGATACTATTACTGCTGAAACTCCTTCATTGCCGTACGAAGACTCCAACAGACTATACCAAGAAGTACAAAAAGATTTCGAGCATGAAACGTCTAACTACAAGAAATTTTTAGCTGTTAAAAACAATAAGCATTTTAATGCCCTTCAGGTTAAGTTTTCTTACGCGATTACATGTCATAAGTCACAAGGTGGGCAATGGAATACCGTCTTTGTAGAGCAACCATATTTACCGAATGGAGTTGATAAAGACTATATGCGTTGGCTCTATACCGCGGTTACTAGAGCTAAAGAAAAATTGTATCTTATCGGCTTTAAAAACGATTTTTTTGAAGAATAGATTATGACTACAGAAACCATTTTGAGTATTTTTTTAGGTATTGGTTTAGCAGCATCTGTTGGCTTTCGGGTATTTGTACCGCTATTTGCATTAAGCTTGGCTTCTTATTTTAATGTATGGGAACTCAACGAAAGTTGGGAATGGATTGGTAGCCTTGCAGCTGTAATTACTCTGGGCGTAGCCACATTAGTTGAAATATTTGCTTATTACATTCCTTATATAGATAATTTATTGGATACTATCTCTGTACCGCTAGCTGCCGTAGCAGGAACTGCAGTTATGGTATCTACTGTAGCCGATTTGAGTCCTGTGGTTACTTGGGCAATGGCTATTATAGCAGGAGGTGGTACGGCCGCTGCTATTAAAGGAGCCTCTGGAGCAACACGGCTGACCTCCACAGCTACAACTGGAGGGCTAGGGAATCCAGTCGTATCTACAGTAGAAACAGGAACATCATTAGTGATGTCAGCATTATCAATTTTCTTACCAATAATAGCCATTATAGGTGTTATTTTAATTCTGATGTTTATATTCTGGATTTACAGAAAGATACGACCGCGTAAGGCTTGATATCTTTTAAATTATCTTATTTTTGATTATCAATTCAGAGTATATTACATGAAAATCATTTCCATGATTCCTGCACGATATAGTGCATCTCGCTTTCCAGGTAAATTAATGCAAGACCTTGGTGGTAAGACCGTTATTTTAAGAACGTATGAAGCGACCGTAGCAACAAAATTGTTTGATGATGTATTTGTTGTGACAGACAGTGATGTGATTTTCAACGAAATTGTTTCCAATGGTGGTAAAGCCATCATGAGCATCAACGAACATGAATCTGGGAGTGATCGTATTGCTGAAGCTGTAGAAAATGTGGATGCAGATATTGTTGTAAATGTTCAGGGTGATGAGCCATTTACAGAACGCGATAGCCTTGCTAAAGTGTTAGAGGTATTCAAGGATGATTTTAAGAAAGAGATAGATTTGGCTTCACTCATGGTGGAGATTACCGATTCGGATGAAATAAATAACCCAAATACCGTTAAGGTAATCGTAGATCAAAATGATTTCGCTTTATATTTTTCAAGAAGTCCTATTCCTTTTCCAAGAGATAAAGAGGCTGAAGCACGTTACTATAAGCATAAAGGAATTTATGCTTTTAGAAAAGAGGCACTTTTGGACTTTACAAAACTTCCAATGAAATTTTTGGAAGCATCGGAAAAGATTGAATGCATTAGATATTTAGAATACGGAAAGCGAATAAAAATGGTAGAAACCACAGTTGAAGGTGTAGAGATAGATACGCCTGAAGATTTAGAACGTGCTAAGAAATTGTGGAAATAGACTATAGCAACATAAAAGTGATTGGCTTTGATGCTGATGATACATTATGGGTAAACGAAACCTATTTCCGAGATGCTGAGATTGAGTTTGCAAAGCTCATGGCGCCTTATGAAACAGCAAATAAAGTAGATCAAGAGCTTTTTAAAATGGAAATAAAGAATTTATCACTTTATGGATATGGTGTCAAAGGCTTTGTTTTATCAATGGTTGAAATGGCTTTAGAATTGTCCAATGGAACAGTTTCCAATGAAGTTATAGAAAAGGTACTGAGCATAGGAAAAGATATGCTTAACAAGCCTGTAGAACTGTTAACTGGAGTAGAAGCAGTATTAGAAAAGCTTCATGGGAAGTATCGATTGATTGTCGCTACAAAAGGCGATTTATTGGACCAAGAACGTAAATTAGAAAAATCCGGTTTACTGGAGTATTTTCATCATATTGAAGTATTGAGTGATAAAAAGGAAAAGAATTATACACGTTTATTGAAACACTTAGATATTAATCCAAGTGAATTTTTAATGGTAGGTAATTCACTAAAGTCGGATATACTCCCATTAGTAAATATAGGAGCTCATGCAATTCATGTTCCTTTTCATACAACTTGGGCGCATGAGCAGGTTTCTTTGGCAGAAACAAATGGTAAAAATTACAGAACGTTAAAAAACGTAGCTGATATAATAAAAGTTTTGAATTAAGTACAAGGGAATACGTTATACTATTTCTATTTTTGTAAATGAATAAAAGAGTACATGAGTTATAAAAATTTTCCGATGGTGCCGAGAGTCATCTTTGGTAGAGGTAGTTTCAATCAATTAGAAGAAATTATCTCCCCAAAACGACGTAATTCAGACGCACCATTTATTTTTTTGGTAGATGATGTTTTTAAAGGAAATGCTTGGCTGACGTCTCGTATCCCTTTGGCTTATGACGATAAATTACATTTTATTTCTACAGAAGAAGAACCAAAGACATCTCAAGTTGATGAGCTAGTCAATACTATAATATTAGACCATAAGGAGCGACCATCAGGAATTATCGGTATAGGCGGCGGAAGTATATTGGATCTTGCAAAAGCGGTTTCCATCATGTTGACTAATGATGGTAGTTCTGCTGACTACCAGGGTTGGGATTTGGTTAAAAATCCAGCAATTTATCATGTTGGTATTCCAACTATTTCGGGTACTGGAGCTGAAGTATCTCGAACGACGATACTTACAGGTCCAAAGCTGAAATTAGGGATTAATTCCGATTACACGCCATTTGATCAAGTAATATTAGATCCGGAACTAACGAAGGGTGTACCAAAAGAGCAGTGGTTCTACACGGGTATGGACTGTTATATTCATTGTATTGAGTCTCTTAATGGAAGTTATATAAACGCTTTTAGTCAGAGTTATGGTGAAAAGGCATACACTTTATGTGAAGAGATTTTTGTTGACGACAAGTTATCCAAGCAAGAATCGCAAGACAAACTTATGATGGCTTCCTGGCACGGCGGAATGAGCATTGCTTACTCACAAGTTGGTGTAGCACATGCAATGAGTTATGGTTTATCATACTTGTTGGGTATTAAGCATGGTGTTGGTAATTGTATCGTTTTTGATCATTTAGAGGATTACTACCCTGAAGGTGTCAGGCTATTTAAGCAAATGAAGCAGAAGCATGATATTAATTTACCACAAGGTGTCTGTGCAGACCTAAGCGACAAAAATTTTGATACCATGATTGATGTTGCTCTAAGCTTAGAACCTTTATGGGAAAACGCTATTGGTAAGAATTGGAAAACCAAGATAACCAGAGATAAGCTTAAGTCTTTATATAAGCTCATGTAATATGACATGGCTAGCCAAATTCATTTATTTTAAGATTATAGGTTGGGAAATTGTCGGTAATACAACGTTTTCAAAAGATACAATTAATAAAGCTATAATTGTAGCTGTTCCGCATACAAGTTGGCACGATTTCTACATTGGCATTTTGCTTAGGAGAGTGGTTCGTGTAAAAACCAATTTTGTTGGAAAGAAAGAGCTATTTACGTGGCCATTCGGTTATTTTTTTAGAGCTCTTGGTGGTGTGCCACTAAATAGAAGTAAGAATGAGAATAAAGTAGAAGCTATAGCAAAAGAATTCAAAAGGCATGATGAATTTAGAATAACTTTTGCTCCTGAAGGCACCAGAAAAAAGGTAGAGGATTGGCGTACAGGTTTTTACTATATAGCTAAAGAGGCCAATGTGCCTATCATTATGTTTACTTTGGATTTTGAAAATAAACAAAATAAGGTGTCCGAACCTTTTTATCCTTCAGATGATATTGAAGCAGATTTTGCATTCATGAAAGCGTTTTATAAAGGTGTAAAAGGTAAAGTGCCAGAATACTCTTAGTCATGTCGCAACAAGAACAAAACGCCTATATATTAGGTACAGAAGCTGCAGAATTACATAGACTTGGACTGCAACATCAAGTTTGGGCAAGTGAAGCACATAAAGGCTGGAAATTGGCTGGATTTACTGATGGACAAACAATTTTAGATTTAGGCTGCGGACCAGGGTTTTGTACGAAAGAACTAGGCTATGTCGTTGGACAAACCGGAAAAGTTATAGGTGTTGATAAATCCGAAGCTTATATCAATTTTCTTAATGATATTAAGGATAAGTACAATCTACCAATTGAAGCTCAGTATGCAGATTTTAATGATATGCAATTAAAGGACAACAGTCTTGATGGCGTGTATTGCAGATGGGCGATGGCATGGATTCCTAATGTTGAAGAAGTGCTTGCTAAAGTATATAAAGCCCTGAAACCAGCAGCCAAAGTCGTGTTTCATGAATATTATGATTGGTCACTTTTGCAAACTTCTCCTGAATCACCGAATTTAAAGAAAGCCATTAAACAAGCTTTGCAGACATTTTATGATTCTGAGGGCACTGTAGATATTGGTAAACATCTACCTAAAATATTTGATGATTTAGGGATGAAAATCTTAAGTCAACGGCCAATGAATAAACTGGCAACACCAGATAAGTTAGATTGGCAGTGGCCTAGAACTTTTTTTCAAATTTACTTCCCCAAAGTTGCAGAGGCTGGTTATTTGACAAATGATGAGGTGAAAAATGCTTTAGCAGAATTAGAAGTGTTAGGAACTAATCCTAACGCTACTATTTTAACGCCTCAAATGGTAGAGGTAATTGCTCAAAAATAACTAGGTTTTTTTAAGAGGCTTTTCTTCTACCTTCTTTTCTTGCGGTTGTATATTTCCTGGGAATACAAGATTAGTACTCGAATAGGTGGTTCCGAAAGTAGCATTCGCTCTATATACTTGGTTAATGGCATCCTCCACTTGTTGGTCATTCAATTCTTTTAAAGGATGAATAAACACTGACCATAAGAGCTCATCAGAAATAGCATATTTTACATCTAAAGCCGTATGAAAATTAGCTATTAGGGCATTCTTTAACTCTTCATCTCCAAGCTTTACAGTTTCTACTATCGGAGAGATAATTCGCATTCTATTAGCATTTTCATCAGTCATACAAAGTAGTAATGTTTCTTTGTACAAAAACTTATAAGTTCCATTCTGTTGCTGAACCGTATCACTAATTTTAGTAATAATCTCTCCTAGTTTTGAAGCAGTCATATCCTGAGCTTTTATATGAAGACTTAAAAAACTAAATATGATAAGAAATAAAGATGCTTTTTTCATTGTATATAATTATTTTTTATTGTGTCGTGTTCGTTATCAGATAATTACGAAATGAGCAATAGATTTTATTTTTTTTGATGAAACTAACAATCATGATTTTTTGTATCTTTTTATCCAATTTATGAGTATTTGGTCTGATGGGGATTAGGCCTAATATTTCGGAAAGCCCATTCGTTGCTATTATGATGGGCTTTTTTGTTGTGCTAAAAATCTATTTTGGCATAAGAATTGCATTTTATTTTATAGAGTGTAAAATGCATGAAACATAAAGTAAACCATTAGCGTCCCTAAAAAGAAACATGCTCGTAAACTCTTAATTAAACCATCTCAAAACCTACTGGGATGGTTTTTTATGATGTGAGATGTAATTCTCCCGAATTATCTATCGAATACTCAAAATAAAACCACTTTTTCTTATCTGATTTTTCTTCGAATTTAAATGCGGTAATCAATCTGTTTCCATCGGTTTTCACATAAATAGAACCATAAACATCCACATTATTTTTGGCGAGTTTTTGTATGTTTTTTTCAATGCGGTCTTTACGCGTCTGTGTAGCACTTGTTTGTACTTTTATGATGTCTCGTCTTAGTTGTGCTACTATGTCTTCGTCCTCTTTCTCTCTTGTGGACCGTTGTAATTCTGTTGACAGTAATACAGGTGACTCACCTCTCCCAAATTTGCCCAAGCGCCCAAGAAGGTCAGGTCTTGGATGTACGTGTCCTTCATGATCTCCAGAAGAAATAACAAAACAACCTGGGTTTACAGTTTGCAGGAATTCATCCGTAACATCGGCAGCTCCATGATGGCATACCTTCATAATATCGGCTCCAAACCAATGCCTCGCTTCTTGTATCATTAGTTGGTTGTCTGGATTTGTTTTTCTTGGAAAGCTATCCCTGTTGGTATAATGTTGTAAAAGAAATTTCTCGGCAGGTGTGTTTAAATCGCCACCAAATAGTATTTTAAATTTCCCAAAGTGTAATCTTAAAATAACCGAGTGCCCATTTTTAGTTTTATTATAATTGCTGCTAATACGCCTTAATCTTGGGTCTCCATTATTATTCGATTCGGCAACGGGTCCAAGTACTTCAATGCTGTAAGAACGTCCATCTGATGGCGCAAAACCAGGCATATACTTTCTGCTGTTTTCTTGAGTGCTATGGTTTATGTGTGTAGATAACATCTTGAATTCCGATATATTGGGATTATTAAGCGCTTTATGCATGACTGGTGGAAATACTTTACTACCAAAATTGGCATTAGAGGCAAAATGAGTTTCAATATCGTTTCTGGAAGTAGCCAAATCCTCCATATAAAATAGAGAACCATCAGGAGTAAGACCACCAAGTTTATCGAAACCACTTCCAACAGGTCGCTCCACAAGTCCATTTTGATAAACGGTTTTAAAACCTATTTCGTGATCTGCGAAAATAGATTTAAATCCGAGATAATGGTCCTTGTCTGGGTGTGTAAGTACTGCGAAATCGAAGTCTTTATCTCGGTATTGTTCAAAACGACCTTTTAAGAAGTCGTGCATATGCTCACCTTCGCCAGCGTCTATAACGATAACACGTTCTGTTTCTCGCGGTTCTGGTGTGATAAGTACGGCTCCGTCTCCTTGACCTACATCTAAAAAAATAATTTCCAAAGGACGCTCATCTGTGGTGTGTTCTTCTTTGATATAAAGTGTCATAGCATTGGGCGAGTTCGGCGCCCAATTAACCGCTAAATGATTAGTAATACTAGGAGGGAAGACATGATTCTCATCTATCTGCAACCAATCGCCCCAAAGGACTTGGCGTTTGGTTTTTAATGTATCTGTATTGGCATTATACTCGTATAGGTATACTTTCTTCCCATCTTTTGTTAGGTCCACAAATTTATGTGCCATAGGGTAGTGCTTTAATGTTTTCTTACTAAAAATACATTAAAGATGTGATTGTTTTGGTACGGGAGTAAAAAAAGGGGAAAACACCCCTTTTTGCTATTTTGTTAAAAACTAATGGGTTATGTTGTTCTTAGAGATTGACTTTGCAATCTAAAAAAACTAACTTCGCTTACCTGTGCTGAACTTGCTTCAGTAACATCCGATAAATTGAATAAAAACTCAACTTATCTAACCGTTGGGCATAATTAGAAAAACTAAATGTACGATTTAAGACAAACAAAAACCATTGACTTAAGTGACGCTATTTGTCTGAAAGAAGAAACAACGTACAAATTCACAGAACAAATTATTGGCAAACAATTAATAGCAAAATTTATTTCATATTACGACGATCTCGAAGATATTTATTTGATAACGGAGTTTAAAAAACTCGCAATGCTTTCAGGAGAACCAGAAATAGCTACTGTTTATTATTTAGCTAAGGCTAATTTAAAAGAAGGTAAAAGCTGTTATGTAATGGAATTTGTCAAAGGACAAACTCTAAATGAATTTTTAGAAAATAGAAAATCTATTATCTATGAAGTCATTTTTGATTTAATTTTACAACTAGCTTCTGGTATGGAAAAAGCTCATAATTATGAGATATATCATAGTGATTTGCACAATGAAAATATTTTAATTAATGAATTTGGTTATTTAAAAATTATCGATTTCCTATGGTGGGACTACAATCTCACAAAGGAAGTAAATCAAGAAAAAGATTTATCCGATTTTAAAAGAATAACCGAAGAATTCGAAAACAAATGCAAAGAGTCAGATAAGAAAAGATTTAAACTTATTTCTCAATATTGCAAATCAATAACTTCTTTTAAAGGATTAAAAAAAGAACTTCAATTACTAGATGAAGTTAGTTTTGAATTAGCAATGATGGATTTAGAATCCCAAAAATTATTGTCCAAATTATTTGAATTGACTGAAAATATTTATGAGTTAAAAATGTACTTTAGTGAATCTGATTATATTATTCCAGATAAGCTAATTTCCCCACTTCAAGAAAGAGAAAAAGAATTCTTAGAAAAGATTAAGAATAAAGGTACAATACAATACTTAGATTCCAGAATTGAAAGAGTATCAACTGATATGAAGAATATTTTTAATGCAAAATTTCATATTTTAAAGCAAATTGACCTATTAGATTGGAACCTAAATATAAGCAATTCTGATGTTGTATTTGAGGGACCATATAAATTACATTACCAAGTTTGGTTTACTTCTAAATTTTTCAAATGGAAAAAAACACATGAATTATTCCCATTAGTAGTTCCAACACCTGAAACTTTTGAAGAGTTACTTGATATATAACATTCATATAATTAGTTCGAAATTAACTATGCCCAACAACGCGTATAGCTCATACCTTTGAATACACTGGAATTTATTTACCTTTAATCTAAATAAATCCCGTGTAACTCACTCTTGCGGATAATCGGCACATGCCATACACAAACACGATAAGCGGAACTCCAAAAAGGGCCTAAAATTCAGTCATGCATTTTTAATGCAAACTCACAATCCTTGACATTTTCCAGCCGTCTTCGGTATCTTTCCAAATAGTAATAAACTTTGAGGGTTTTTGTGGGGCATCAGGCTCTAATTTATTAAAGAAGGTATGATAACCTTCGGCAACAGCACCATAACCAGCAATAGGGTATACTTCCATGCTGCCCTTAACTAATTGTCGGGTTACCTTATCGCAGATATTATCTTTTAAAGCTTGTATGAGTTTGTCTTTATCGGTTTCTAAACCGCCCAAGTCATGGTAAAACTCCATGTCATCCGCATATATACTTGCCTGTGTTTCTAAATCGCAAGTGTTGTAAGCATCAAAATAGTTTTTGTCCATGGCTAAAATAGCGTCATGTAATGTTTGGTCACTGGGCTTATATTCTGGGATGCTGGTGAAGGGTTCCGTTGCATCATATTCTACAACCACTTTTGTA
This sequence comes from uncultured Flavobacteriaceae bacterium, assembly GCA_937923735.1. Classification (GTDB taxonomy): domain Bacteria; phylum Bacteroidota; class Bacteroidia; order Flavobacteriales; family Flavobacteriaceae; genus JABABD01. The sequence goes on from CALDUJ010000167.1 coordinate 16,238, forward strand.
TCTGTTGTTTTTTTACAGCCAAAAGTAAATATTACTAAAAAAGTTAGTGAAAGGATTTTAATGGATGGTTTCATGTTGTTGTTTTATGATTGATTAATCATAAGACGCAGAATCGATGCTTTAGTTACAGGTATCTTAAAACTTTCATAAAGATTCTTTTTTCTTGTTAAATTGGTCTTAATGTCTGTAACATAGAGAATTATATGTCGTCTATCTAGTAATCAATTTAATCAAACAATCTTTTAAACCAATTACTATGTTACGTCAATCAATCTTAATTTTATTTGCATTTTTTGCACTTAGTGCTAATGCAAGTGTCGAACCGAAAGAAACTCCAATGGATGATTTTATCTCAAGTCAGATAGAAGAGTTGGAATTAGAACTAGAATTATTTGGTACACAAACCAATAACGAAATTGTAAATGTCTCTTCAATTGCTATTTATGAAATAGAAGAAGATATTACTATAAATTTTGATACTAATGCATACTTACCAAAAGATTTTGATGCCAGAAAGGGCATGAATGATATCGATTGGAATGCAATTAACTTATATGAAGTAGAAGAGGAGGTAGAATTAGGCTTTGATGTAAAGTCTTACTTACCGAAAAACTTCAACCCTTATCAAGGGATGATAACAGTAAAATCCGAAGGGATTTGTTTATTTTAATAGTTAAATGTTAATGTTGAAAGACCAGTACTGAAAAGTGCTGGTTTTTTTATTAGCATAATTTACCTCTCCAAAGGTATCAACTCTGCAGTGACACCATCCTCTGAGAGTTTTATTTTGCCGATACCTTCGAAATCAAATATAAGAACACCTTCAGTGAAATTTTCGTTTACTATAAAATAAATGGTTTTCTTGGCTTTTTTCTTGAACCTGATAAAGCGATCTTTTTCGCTAAACGGAATATAAGATGGATTAGCTAATCCCATATATTCATCAGTTTCCGTTTTTACAATCATTTTAAATAGTTGAAGCTCAACGCGCCTTGTTACTTTAGAAAACAACGTTCCTTCTAAAATTAAAAACTTACTTCCTTCTTTTGCGCCATAGTAACCACTTGGCCCTTTAACGACGTCCATGAGGCTTATATTGTCGATGTCCATTGAGTAAACAGAACTGAATTCTATTGATTGCGAAAATATGGTTATTGGTATTGCGAAAAGTAGGGAGAGGATTAGTGTTTTCATCTGGGTTGATATAGATGGCTAAATATATTGAGTTATACTCAATAAGCTTGCCAAAAGATAATTATTATAAGATTAAAATCTTAATCAAACCGCAGAATTGTCTTGACTGTAATAAATAAAATTCTGTTTATAGGTCATTAACCTACATTATGCTGTTTCCTGCATAGTATGATATACATTCTGTACATCATCATCTTCTTCTAATTTTTCAAGAAGTTTTTCGACATCTGCAGCCTGTTCGGCAGTAAGTGGTTTTGTTACTTGAGGAATACGTTCGAACCCAGAGGAGAGAATTTCTATCTCACGTGATTCTAGTTCAGCTTGTATAGCGCCAAAGTTTTCAAAAGGGGCATAGATTAAGATTCCGTCATCATCTGCAAAAACTTCTTCAGCACCGTAATCAATAAATTCAAGTTCTATTTCCTCAGGATCTAATCCTTCTGAAGGAATTCTGAAATTACAAGTGTGATCAAACATAAACACTACTGATCCTGAAGTCCCGAGACTTCCGTCACATTTATTAAAATAGGAGCGCACATTAGCTACGGTACGTGTATTATTATCTGTAGCGGTTTCAACCAGAATAGCAATTCCGTGTGGTGCATAACCCTCGAAAATAACTTCCTTGTAGTCCCCTTGACTCTTATCTGAGGCACGTTTAATAGCACGCTCGACATTGTCTTTAGGCATGTTTACAGACTTCGCATTCTGAATAACGGCACGTAAACGGGAATTACTATCTGGGTCAGGACCACCTTCTTTTACTGCCATGACAATATCTTTACCAATACGAGTAAAGGCCTTGCTCATAGCTGACCAACGTTTCATTTTACGTGCTTTACGGAATTCAAAAGCTCTTCCCATTTCTAAATATAAAAGTTTAAGTGAATAGTTATTTCTAGTTCACAAATTTAAAAAAAATGATATGTTATTAAAACTCTTCCCTTTGGGAAGATGTCTGTAAGACAGATGGGATTAATCTTCCTCCGCTTCAACAATCATTTCAAAAGCTTCGGCAAGCTTAAAATCTTTGTCTGTAACACCATTGACATCATGTGTTGATAACGAAATGTCTAAAGTATTATAAACGTTCTTCCAATCAGGGTGATGATTCAAAGCTTCACATTCAAAAGCCATACGGCTCATAGCGCTAAAGCAATCTTTAAAATTTTCAAACTCGTAAGTGGTATGAATAGCATTATCATAATATTCCCAATCTGGAAAACGAAGTAATCGTTTTTCGATATCGTCTTTGGTTAATTTTTGCATAGTTATAATTCTTATTTCTTATCTAAGTTAAGGTTATTAATGATTTCCTCACTCTTGATTTGAAGGTTTTTTGGTAATATGTTTTCTTTTGGAAGCACAGCAAGAAAGCGGTCGTCGTTAGTAGTATATACGCGTTTGTAGATGGGTTGATGGTTGTTTAGTTGCACTACAATATCATTGACCAATTCTTCGTGGTGCACAAGATCGTTACTGCCTAAATGAAAAATGCCAGATTTGTTTCTGTTAATGATGTAGTGAATTTGTTGGGTAACTTTATCATCTGTGGTAGCATTTATAATCAGGTTTGGGAAGACTTCAATCGCCGTTTTTTCTTTAAGATGTTCTCTTATTTCGTTTATCCTAGGCGATTGAGCACCAAAAACCATAGGCAATCTTAAAATGGCATATTGACGTTTTGGTAATCGCATGAGCATATTCTCAATTTTTATTTTGAAACGCCCATAAATGCTTTCACTTAGTGTTTTGTCGTACTCGTAACTTGGGTATTTGCTGTAGGCATCAAATACGTTAGCAGAAGATAGAAATATGATTTTTGCTTTTGACAGTTCTGCATATTCAATGAGATGTTGATGCATAATCACCTGTTGTGCGAACTCACCTCGAATGGCAGAAATGATAATGGAAGGTTTTACTTTTTCCAAAACCTCAAATACATCATCATCTTCTAAGTTGAATTGATGAAATTGCCCATTTTCTCTGAAAAACTTATT
>CALDUJ010000168.1 GCA_937923735.1 uncultured Flavobacteriaceae bacterium
TTTCAACTTGAGTTCTGCTGGTGGTTTTAACAAATCCTCTATCCATAACGACACCAAAATCATTATTTCCATTTCCCCCCGTTTTATGAAACTCCAAAATAGATTCAGCAGATAACTTTTCATTATTAAGATATTCTGAAAACCAATGTTGTCTTTGAGTCTTCATCTCTTCATCATACAACGTAGATGAAGACCACAATCTAGGAGTGATTGGCAATTCAGAAAAATGTTTCTTATTACCATCCCATACTAGCTCATATAATTTAAGCTCAAGGGACCAATCAACTATAACTATAGTGAATGGTTCTATATCATTAAAATCGTAATTTCTAATTGAAACCACAACATCATTTGAAGCCAATAGGTCTTTTGCAACAACTCCTCTACTTATTCTATACGCTGGTTTTCTTTTGTGTAAAACAAAGCCCCCGTTTAAAACACAAATCAAGCGTTGCTTATCACTCAAGCCAATCCATGTGCCTCCTGCTATTTCATCTTTTGGAAACAGCATATTAACACTATCTATTTTATAAAAGTCAGGAGAAATCGTTCTTCTATTTGGCGCTTCATCTCTATTAGAAGTCAATACAAATTGGGATTTATCTATAGGAATAAAAGTTACTGTACACATAGGCTCGTATGGTCTGAAAAACCTCAGCCAACTTACAAAAAATAAATGATTTTTAAGACATCTGTAGCATTCATCATCTGTATTATTTTACGTAATTTTGCATCGAATTTTAATCACTAATAATCACTATTCAACATGGGAAAAGGATTTTTCACAGTACCTATCGCAGTTAATGAACCCGTTAAATCTTATGCTCCTGGAAGCCCAGAGCGTAAAGCCGTTCTAGAGGCTTATAAAAAAATGTATAAGAGTAAAACAGAAGTTCCATTATACATTAACGGAAAAGATATAAAAACTGGTAATACAAAGCCAATGTCTCCGCCGCATGACCACAAACATATTGTTGGAGAATATCACCTTGCTGAAAAGAAGCATGTAAAAGATGCCATTAAAACAGCACTAAAGGCTCGCGAAACATGGGCAGAAATGCCATGGGAACAACGTGCTGGGGTTTTTCTTCGTGCTGCTGAATTAATTGCAGGGCCGTATAGAGCAAAAATTAACGCTGCAACCATGATTGCGCAATCAAAAACAGTACATCAAGCAGAGATTGATGCTGCCTGCGAATTGATAGATTTCTTGAGATTCAATGTACAATTCATGACAGATATCTATCATGAACAACCAGAAAGCACATCTGATGCATGGAACCGATTAGAATATAGACCACTCGAAGGCTTTACATATGCAGTAACACCATTTAATTTTACGGCCATCGCAGGAAACCTTCCTGCATGCATGGCAATGATGGGTAATGTTGTGGTATGGAAACCTAGTGATAGCCAAGTGTTCTCAGCAAAAGTGATTATGGATGTATTTAAGGAAGCTGGCGTACCTGCTGGCGTCATCAATGTGGTTTTCGGTGACCCAGTAATGATTACTGACACAGTGATGGACAGCCCTGATTTCTCAGGATTGCACTTTACTGGCTCGACGTTTATTTTTAAAGAGCTTTGGAAAAAGATTGGAAACAATATACACAACTATAAAACCTACCCAAGAATTGTTGGTGAAACCGGAGGGAAAGATTTCATCGTCGCGCATCATACAGCAAATGCCAAGCAAGTAGCAACAGCTATTTCTCGTGGTGCATTTGAATTTCAAGGACAAAAATGTAGTGCCGCTTCTCGTGCATACATCCCAAAAAGTCTTTGGAGCGATGTTAAGAAGCATGTGATTGCTGATGTAAAATCATTTAAACAAGGTTCTCCTGAGGATTTAGGCAATTTTGTTACTGCGGTTATTCATGAAGGATCTTTTGATAAGTTGGCTTCATTTATTGACCAAGCCAAGAAAGATAAGGATGCGGAAATCATCGTTGGAGGAGGCTACAATAAGAAAAAAGGCTATTTCATTGAGCCAACTGTGATAGTTGCTAAGGACCCTAAGTATACAACCATGTGTACTGAGCTTTTTGGCCCGGTAATCACTATATATGTGTACGAAGACAAAGACTATTCAAAAACATTAAAACTCGTTGATGAAACAAGTGAATATGCATTAACAGGTGCTATATTGGCCACAGACCGTTACGCTGTACAAGAAGCGACAAAAGCTTTGCAAAATGCTGCTGGAAACTTCTATATCAATGATAAACCAACAGGTGCAGTCGTAGGACAACAGCCTTTCGGAGGCGCACGTTCGTCTGGAACCAATGATAAAGCTGGAAGTGCTCTTAACTTACTACGTTGGGTATCTCCTAGAATGATTAAGGAAACATTTGTAACACCAGAAGATTACAGATACCCTTTCTTAGATTAAGAAACCTGTACTGAGCGCAGTCGAAGTATTGACATTTTCATATAAAAAACCCTCAAAAGAAATTCTTTTGAGGGTTTTTTATGATTTTTAAGTCATTTGACTTTCTCGAAAAAATAATCGAACTTCGTTAACGAAAGATATAATTCATAAAAAGGGAATCATATCTTTACAATGGAATACATTCAGCGAAAAGCTCACCAAAACAGCTCCGTCACGCTTAAGACTTGACTCCCAATATTTTGGTGCATGTATCTTCAACCTGCTAGATCAATTTAAACAAATGAAATATCTATTCATAATTCCATTAATATTATTACAGCACACTGTAAATGCTCAAGAAATTGAATTTAAATCCAGTTCAAGAACTGTATTAGGTTTTGCAAAAAATAAATCCGCTTCAATCAGCACTGGAGATATAGACAATGATGGTGATATAGACATAATTGTAGCAAATGGAAGACATTGGCCAGAGCCAAATAGGATATTCATCAATAATGGTTTTGGTGTTTTTACTGTATCAAAACTACTTGACAATGTTAATGAAACTAGTTATGCAACCGAATTGGCAGATTTTGATGGAGATGGAGATTTAGATATTGCCGTTGGTAACGATATGGCTCCGAATTCATTATATCTTAATAATGGTCATGGTACTTTTATTAAATCGGGATACTTTGGTGAAAAATATGCTCCAACCCGTAATTTAAAGACAGTTGATATTGACTCAGATGGAGATATTGACATTCTTGTTACAAATAGAGGGCGAGAAAATGAAATTTGCTTAAATAACGGAAAAGGACAGTTTAATGAAATTGTAAAATTTGGTTCAAAAGATGACTCAACCATTGATGTAGACGTTGCAGATATAAACAAAGATGGTCATAAAGATTTAATTTTAGCGAATCGGGACAGCCAACAAAACTTTATCTATTTAAATGATAAAAAATTAAATTTTATTAAAAGAATCCCTTTTGGAAGTGGAAATGACGAAACAAGGTCAGTCGGAGTAGTTGATATTGATAATGATGGGTTTTATGATATTATTACTGCCAACATCAAAGAAGCAAACATAATTTATTTTGGGAATCGTCAATTGAATTATGAAAAAAAAGTAATTTTTGATAACGCTTCTGACAATACATATTCACTAGATTTCGGAGATTTAGACAGTAACGGAACTGTGGATATTGTAGTAGCAAATTCAGGAGAACCCAATAAGATATTTCTTAGTTTTAAAAAAGGAACATCTTGGAAAAAAATAAGTTTAAAAAATTCTAAATCAGCAACATACGATATTATAATTGCTGACTTAAACAATGATGATAGATTAGATATAATTGAAAGTAATTCAGACGATATTAACTTTTTTTATCGAAATATAATTAAAAAGTAAAAATGTTAAAACTGGTTGTAATAATGGTTATAAGTAATTGCAAGTACTCATAGTCTAAACGTTAACGGAACCTCAACTCATCCTTTAAACTTCAAAGGCAAATGCACCACTTTTTTGGTTTCAAAAAAGTCTTCTGTATAGTAATCTGTAAGGTTATAAATGGTTGCTTTAGGGAAGTCTTGTAGCTCCTCGGACAAATCTCCGCCTTTAAGATAGAGAATCCCGTTTTTGAGTTCGTGGTTACTCTTTTTGGTAATTTTTCCCTTTACCCATCTTACAAAGGTTGGCATGGCAGCTACGGCACGACTTACTATAAAATCATATTGAGTATTGACATCCTCAACACGTCCATGTGTTGTTTTTATGTTTGTAAGTTGTAAGCCTTCAACCACCTCATCTACCACTTTAATCTTCTTAGCTATACTATCTACTAAATGAAATTGACATTCTGGGAATAATATTGCCAGAGGGATTCCAGGAAATCCTCCACCTGTTCCTACATCCATAATCTGAGTACCATCTTTAAAAGACAATACCTTGGCAATTCCGAGCGAGTGCAATACATGGCGTAAGTATAATTCGTCTATATCTTTTCTGGATACCACATTAATTTTTAGGTTCCAATCCTTGTATAGTGCTTCAAGTGCTATATATTGCTCTTGTTGAACATCGGAAAGTTGACTAAAATATTTCAGGATTAATTCCATCAGAATTTAAATTTATCGCAAAAGTAGCCATTTTATTAAGTATATTTTTATGATTTTCTTGGCCTCTAGAGTACTTTAATTATTTATCTTTGACACCGAACAAGTAATTACGTATTTATACGTTATTAAGGCTTAAACAAGCTAGCTATGACTAAACAAGCACTTTCCTTTTCGAGAACAGATTCTGCAAAATTTTTCAGGACGCTCAATAAAAGAGTCAACTCATATTTTAAGGAAAATAATATAAAACGCACGGGAAATTGGAGACTTTGGGTTAAAACCATTGTAATGTTCACAATATTCTTAGCACCTTATTTCTTGATACTCACCTTAGACCTTCCGCAATGGGCTCAGCTACTATTAACTATAGTTATGGGTGTAGGAATGGCTGGTGTAGGCATGAATGTCATGCACGATGGTAATCATGGGTCGTATTCTAATAAAGAATGGGTTAATCAACTTATGGGAAGCAGTATATATATTCTTGCTGGTAACGTGTATAACTGGAAAGTACAACATAATGTTTTGCACCATACATATACTAATATTCACGGTCATGATGAAGATTTGGAAGCTGGACGTGTGTTAAGGTTCTCGAAGCATTCTGAGTGGCGTTGGCATCATAAATTTCAGCATTACTATTCCATTTTATTATACGGATTATTAACTATCAATTGGGCAATTACTACAGATTTCCAGCAGATGTATCGCTATATGAAGCGTAAGCTATCTTACGGAAAAATGCCAAACCCCGTTGCTAATTGGAGTACATTGGTAATTTCTAAACTGGTATATGTTGCTATTTGGATAGTCATACCGATGTTGTTCTTAGAACTAGCATGGTGGAAGATTCTTCTTGGATTCTTTATCATGCATTACACAGCTGGAGTGATTCTTAGTGTAGTCTTTCAATTAGCCCATGTTATCGAAGATGCAGAAATGCCATTACCGGAAGAAAATGGCACAATGAAAAACACTTGGGCTATACATCAGTTATTAACGACTGTAAATTTTGGAACAAAAAACAGAATTATGAATTGGTTTACTGGGGGCTTAAATCATCAAGTAGAACATCATATATTTCCACATATTAGTCACGTACATTACACAAAAATATCTAAAATCGTACGCGAAACTGCTAAGGAATTTAATTTACCATATAACGAATATAAAACAACCAGAAAGGCCATTATTGCTCACTTTAAGTATCTTAAAGAAATGGGAATGAAGCCTGCATTACAAGCGTAATTTTTGCCAAATGAATCAACTTTCGGATAGAATAAATAATCTATCGACTTCGCAAACCCTTGCCATGGCTGCAAAAGCCAGAGAATTAAGAGCAGAGGGAAAAGACATTATCGGACTGAGTTTAGGAGAACCTGATTTTAACACACCAGATTTTGTAAAAGAAGCTGCAATCCAAGCCATTAATGAGGATTATAACTCCTACACACCTGTTGATGGTTATGTAGAATTAAAACAAGCTATTATCACAAAATTTAAACGTGATAATGGGTTAGATTATTCTTTACCTCAAATAGTTGTATCTACTGGTGCAAAACAATCACTATCTAATGTTGCGGCAGCCATGCTGAACCCTGGTGACGAGGTAATTCTACCTTGTCCTTACTGGGTAAGCTATAGCGATATTGTTGGTTTAAATGAAGGTGTCCCGGTAGAAGTCACTACTTCAATAGACAACGATTTTAAAATGACTGCTGAGCAGTTGGAAACAGCCATAACACCAAGAACAAAAATGCTTTGGTTTAGTTCTCCTTGCAACCCAAGCGGTTCTTTATATAGCCAAGAAGAGTTAGAATCTTTAGCAGTTGTTTTAAGAAAACATCCTAATATTTATGTAGTTTCTGATGAAATCTACGAACATATCAACTATACAGGAGAACCTCATGCAAGCATTGCAAGCATCGATGGTATGTATGACCGTACAATAACCGTTAATGGTGTATCCAAAGCCTTTGCAATGACTGGCTGGAGAATAGGTTATATAGGTGCTCCAGATTGGATTGCCCGCGCTTGTAACAAAATGCAAGGACAAGTAACTAGTGGTGCAAACTGTATTGCGCAACGTGCTGTTATTACTGCTTTAGAAGCTGAACCAAGTCGTATTCAGTATATGATAGACGAATTTAAAGTGCGTCGTGATTTAGTTTTAGATTTGTTAAGTGATATCGAAGGGTTTTCAACAAATACTCCAGAAGGTGCTTTTTATGTATTTCCAGACATCTCGTATTTCTTCGGAAAGACATTAAACGGAAAGAAAATCAATAATGCTACAGATTTTTCAATGTATTTGTTAGAAGAAGCTTTAGTAGCTACTGTTACAGGTGATGCTTTCGGAAATCCTAACTGTATCAGGATTTCTTACGCTGCATCACAAGAACAATTGATTGAAGCACTTAAGCGTATTAAAGAAGCAGTAAGCCAAGTAGCAATACAAGCGTAATTACAAAAGCTATCATTCGCTTTTTTATAAGCTCTTTGCGTTCTCTATTAAGGCGTTCTCTAATTTCTTTGAGCACTTGAGGTTTTAAGATGACATGGTCGTACTTATCCTTTTTTGTATTACCAGGGTATTTACCTGATTTGTGTACAAACTTTTCTTTGCGCCTACTTTTCAATAGATTTCTATTATTTTTTAGTATTACTCTTGCTGCTCCGCTATGCATAACTTCTAGAATTAAAGGTTAAAAGTAAAGTGTATCAGTTTAGGCATTGCCTTCTTATGTTAGAATACAACACCTAATGTCTGTTTATATCAATAATGTAATTTCCTTTTGGGAAAGATTGCAGTCTATACTAGTACGCCTAAAATAAATGCTGTAAAGATTGAAAGCTTAAGAATAGTCTCAATATTTTGAGAGTAGCGCAATTGATACTTGTATAATCTTTTCTTTACGCTAAAAAGAGATTTAGGATCTCTTGGAGAGTTTGTGATTTCGCTTTTGTATGTCGAATTCAGGATGCCTCCATATTCAACAGATTCTTCTTCAGAATAATGTCGTAACGTATTGACTTGTTTAGGGTTTAAAACTAATTCCATGATTGTTTGATTTTTGTTGGTTTACACATATATGACGTCAAATCAAACAAAATGTTACAGGCTTGTATCTCAACTATACTGTGTAAAGCAAGCAAAATATTCCCGAATACCCAATGACTATTGAGATGGATATGTGTTAAAAATATTTTAAAAAATATCTGTTTTAATCAGAAAAAAGACATCAATTATCGATTATAAATGACAAACAATTGCTATGAAATTCATTTTCAGTAACTTTATTACTTTCAAGTGCTATGAAAAATTCTCTAAAAGAAAAACTATTCATTTTATTTGTTTTCCTTTCAGGAATCATTTTGTCTCAAAATGAAACCAATAATTGGTATTTCGGGCAGAATGCAGGAATGAATTTTGAAAATGAGACTTTTACCATATTGAATGATGGTAGTATGAATACGACTGCAGGTTGTTCTAGTATTTCTGATAGAGCTGGCAATCTAATGTTTTATACAAATGGGGAAAGTGTCTGGAACAGAAACCATACTTTAATGGACAATGGTAATGGTTTGGCTGGAGTTATAGAAAATAATCAATCCTCTATAATCATACCAAAACCTGGAGATGAAAATACCTACTATATTTTCACGACACGTGAAAATGCCACTACGTCGCCCCCGTTTTTTTCTGCTGGTATTTTTTACTCTACAATAGAGTTTTCGGCTCAAAACCCTCTTGGGGTAGTCGCTACCAAGAACCAACGAATTACGGAAGCTTCTACCGAACGTTTAACAGCCGTACATCACACAGAAACCAATAGCATTAGAGTTATCGGTTTTGGAGCTCTTAGCGGTGTTCCTGATTCGCCCAAAGACACTTTTTCAATAATTACAGTTACTGATACTGGCGTTGACCCTACGGTTAAAAAAATCCAGCAACTACCCACAGAAGATTCTAATCCGGGAATGAAAATTTCTCCAGACGGTAAGTTTATTGCGCTTTTAGATTTTAGAGATGGCAGCGGTTATCTATACTTGTTTGATTTCGACAATGATGCTAGAACGATTACTTTTAAAGAACAAATTTTAGTTGATCTATTCTTTAATGAAATAAAGCCTTACAGCGTAGAGTTTTCAGCGGATTCTAAAACTATATTTTTCAACGGTGAGAGTGTAGCCCAGAAAACTGATTATCTTTTTAGATATTTTCTTTTCGATACTGGCATTTTTAGTGGTAAAATTGCTGTTTCGTCTTCAGATGAGTACGATTTTGGGACTCTGCAATTAGCTAGAAATGGGAAAATTTATATGGCCAATTCTCTTAGTAATCCTAGTTTGAATGCTGTGGGTCAGCTTACGGTAATAAATGACCCTGAAAATCGCGATAACAATAACGATATCGTACCTCTGTCTGTTGATTTGGAATCAGGAAATTCTTTTAAGGGGCTTCCAAATTATATCTCATCCTTCTTTAGAAACAGAATCATCGCAGAAGACCAATGCGAAGGCGTTTCTTTCGAATTTTCGCTCGATTCATATGCACCTATCCAATCTGCATCTTGGGATTTTGGTGATGGCAGCACATCTACAGAAATGATGCCTACACATACTTACCTAAATGCAGGAGATTATGTTGCCAAAGCTACTATAATGATAAATGGATTTCCAACAGTTCTTTATAAAGACATCACAGTCCATCCGCTACCAGTAATAAATCCTGGTGAAACAATTTTTCAATGTGATGTTTTGAATAACGGCGAATCAATTTTCAATCTTAACACTATAGACGAAAAAATACCTTCTTATACTGATACAGACTCACTATTCTTCTATAATTCTTATCAAGATGCTTTAAACGACATAAATCCTATTAGCGATACAGATACATATGAAAACTCAAGTAATCCGCAAGAGTTATTTGTAAAAATAGTAACTCAGAATGGCTGTGAATCCATTAGCAATTTCTTCATTGAGGCTATATATGAAGAACTTGGTGGCATTATAGCTACTATGTATGTTTGTGAAGATTCAGATGATATACTAAATAACGATGAAGGTCTTTTTAACCTTAGAGCAAAAGAAGGAGAGATAAGAAGTCAATTTGCTATACCAGATAGGTCTACTCTGACTTTTTATCAAACACTATTAGATGCTCAAACCGAAACCGACCCTCTAATTCTTTATTCTGCACTACCATCAACTACTATATGGGTTCGTGTTGAAAATGAAAATTCTGGTTGTGGTGGTATAGAACCTATAGAACTGGTCGTAAATACCCTTGACATGAACTTGGAAGACACTTACACTATATGCGACTCAAACACATACCCTTTGACAGTATTAGATGGAGGAGCCAATAATCGTTGGGAATGGAGAGATGAAAATAATAACATTATTTCAACAGGTAGGCAATTTCAGCTTAACCAATCTGGCACATACTCTCTTACAGTATACAAGACAGAAAATCAATTAGAATGTTCTACAACAAAAGAGTTTATTGTAAACGACGCTGAAACTCCTTCTTTTACTGACGTGGAAATTGATGGAAGACAGGTAACAGTTTCTATTGAAGGAGAAAGCGATTACGAGTTTTCTTTAGATAATATCATTTTCTTTGGGGAAGGCACCAATCATATATTCTCAGATGTAGAGCCAGGCGTCTACACCATATTTGTAAGAGACAAAAACAACTGTGAAACCTCTATACAGAAAGCCATTTCGCTAATACATTATCCTAAATTCTTAACTCCAAATGGAGATGGATATAATGATTCTTGGAGAGTATATGGTATAAGTGATGACGTTTATTCTTCAGCTGAGATTAGCATTTTTGACCGATATGGAAAAAACCTATATAATATGACCCTAGACAACAATAAGTTTGGTTGGGATGGGACTCTTAATGGGGAAATGCTTTTGTCTACTGACTATTGGTTTAAAGCAACCTTAGTGGATAAAGAGAATAATATATTTACTAGAGCCGGGCATTTTAGTTTGAGAAATTAAACTTACCTATTCCTCCAGAAAAAAGGTGTCAATAATATAAGTACGGTAAACAATTCCAGTCTACCTATCAGCATTAAAAACGAACACCACCATTTGCCAACGCTAGGCATTTGATGGAAGTTATTTACCGGGCCAAAATCCCCAAGCGCAGGACCAACATTACCTAAACTGGACGCAGCTACACCTATAGCGGATTGAAAATCCAAGCCTAAAGCCGCAAATCCCAATGCACCAATTATGAAGGATAGCATATACAAAATAAAGAAACCTAATATGTTAAATACGATATCGCCAGAAATAGCTCTTTTGTTATAACGTACTGGTAAAATAGCATTTATATGAAGCGCGCGCTTAAATTCCAAAAAACCATTGCGAATAGTAATTAAGTGCCTAACTACCTTTACACCTCCTGCAGTACTGCCAGAAGACCCTCCCAAGAACATCAACCCGAAAAAGAAAACCACCAAAAATGGCGCCCACATAGTATAATCCGCACTAACAAAACCTGTTGTAGTCACAATGGCAAGCACTTGGAACAAAGCATGCCTAAATACACTCTCAACTTCTCCCAAAACCATTGGATGGTTTACAGAAGATGATGTCATATCTGATTTGAAATAAATAATTAAAGCTGCTATTGCTGTAAATACAACAATAAATTTGAAGTATAATTTAAACTCTTCATCTTTAGCAACACGACTTACTTTTCCCTTAAAAAAATAGTAACTCAACACAAAGTTAGTACCAGCTAAAAACATAAATACTATAATAATATACTGAATCAAAGGCGCATCATTCCAATACGCTAGACTTGCATTTTTTGTTGAAAAACCTCCCGTAGACAATGTGCTTAAAGAATGGTTAATCGCATCGAAAAAAGACATCCCAGCTAACTTTAACAACAACGTTTCTGCAGCTGTGTAACTTACGTAAATTAACCATAATCGCTTAGCAGTGTCGGTAATTCTTGGATGTAACTTATCAGCACTTGGACCAGGTGCTTCGGCAGCAAACAATTGCATACCTCCAATACCCAATAGCGGTAAGATGGCAATAGCAAGTACGATAATCCCCATACCCCCAATCCAATGTGTTAAGCTTCTCCAAAACAAGATACCTTCGGGTAGTCTTTCTATATCTGTTAAAATTGTTGCACCTGTTGTAGTGTATCCCGACATGGTTTCGAAAAAAGCATTAGTGAAACTTGGTATGGTTTCAGTAATAACGTAGGGCAGCGTACCAGACAAGGCCATAATAATCCAACCAAAAGCTACAACTATATAACCGTCATGTTTATTGAGTTCTTTTTTATGCTCACGGGTTCTAAACATGAGCAAGACACCTATAAGAATAGTAATAATACCTGCAAGAGCTATTTTAACCGTAACACCATCGTTATAAGCCCAACTCATGACAGATGCCAATAGCATAAAACCTCCATTGAAAAGCAATAGCAATCCGAATATATGGAAGATAATTTTGTAATTAAGACGCATCAGAAAAACAGTTTTTCAACCCGTTTTATAGATTTGGGTAAACAGCAAACCACCACTTTATCACCTTCCTTAATAGTAAAGTCACCTAAAGCTATAGCACCTTCATCA
The DNA here is from genome assembly GCA_937923735.1 of uncultured Flavobacteriaceae bacterium. Taxonomy (GTDB): domain Bacteria; phylum Bacteroidota; class Bacteroidia; order Flavobacteriales; family Flavobacteriaceae; genus JABABD01. The sequence continues at coordinate 12,118 of CALDUJ010000168.1, forward strand.
TTTCTTATAACACCCCCTATTATAGCCGAACGAGGGAATTCTAAGTCTCTCACTAGAGTATTACATATATTGGAATCTGCTTTAACATGAAACTCCAATATCTCAGCATTCATATTATTTAATTTGGTCATGGCAACTACCTCCCCTTTTCTAACATATCTAAATATATTGTTGGCGGCCAATAATTTTTTATTGATTAAAGTATCAATTCCTATAGACTGCGAAAGTTCGAAATAATCCATATTCTCAACAAGAGCAATTGTCTTTCTGACTCCTTTGGATTTTGCTACCAAACATGACATGATATTAGTTTCAGAATTACCCGTAACAGAAATAAAGGCGTCCATTTCTGAAATACTCTCTTCTTCTAACAACTCAACATTTCTGCCATCTCCATTAATTACTAAGGCCTTAGGTAGTTCATCTGCTAGATCAAATGCGCGGTCTTTGTCTTTCTCTATAAGCTTAACATTAAACTTATGAGCACATAAATCTCTTGTTGTTTTATAGCCTATCTTACTGCCTCCGAGAATCATCACATCCTTTATATCCTCTTTTATTTTCCCTGTAAGTTTATAAAGTTCTTCTACACCACCAGCTGAGGTAGTAAAATATACTTGATCTCCCTCCTTAAAAACAGTATCCCCACGAGGGATTAAAGTATATTGTGTACCAAAACGTTGAATAGCAATGGCCATAAAATGCACTTCGGGCAATAGTTGTGCAGCCTCTTTAACAGATTTACCAACAAAAGATGCTGTTCTGGATAAGCTTAAACCCACCATCGTTAGGGCACCATCTTCAAACTCATAACTATCATTAAAAGCTGACTGATTTAAAAGTAATTCTATCTCCGAAGCTGCTAAAGATTCAGGAGAAATCAATTCGTCAATACCAAATTTGGTAAAGCCAACTTCGTCTTTATAATCTATGAATTCGGTATTAGATATCCTTGCTATAGTTTGCTTTGCCCCCAGTTGCTTTGCCAAAACACAAACGGTAATATTTGTTGCCTCTGAAGATGTTACTGCAATTACCAAGTCCGCATTCTCAACCCTAGATTCTTTTAAAATAGCAATAGAGGTACCATCTCCTTTAACAATACGTATGTCCAGATGATTATCGGCATAAGTAAGACTTTCCTTGTTGGTGTCTATTAAAGTGATTTCTTGGGATTCGTAAGACAATAATTTTGCGAGATGAAATCCTACTTCGCCTGCTCCTGCAATGATTATCTTCATAAAATACTACTCTGAATGTAAAGTAATGCAAATATAATTGTTTTTTAAGGATGCTTGCCTATAAAACAATACATATAGTCTATCGAGTTAGCATAGCTTAACCTAAAGAAAGTTATATATTTGCAAAAATTTCTATGTTGACAAAAATAAAACCATATAAGGATAGTGAACTTGGCAAAAAAGAGCAAGTTGCTACTATGTTCGACACCATTTCGAAAGAATATGATGGCCTGAATCGAGTTATCTCATTTGGTATTGATGTAAAATGGCGTAAGAAAGTCGTTAGTATTGTTGCTTCAAAAAAACCTGAAAGCATTCTTGACATTGCCACTGGAACTGGAGATTTAGCTATTAATTTAGCTAAAACCAATGCTAGTAAAATCATCGGCTTAGACATTAGCCAAGGCATGTTGGACGTAGGAAAACAAAAAATTGCAAAAAAAGAACTTAATAGCACTATAGAAATGGTTCTTGGAGACTCTGAAAACATGCCTTTTGATGACAACACTTTTGACGCTATTACAGTCGCTTTTGGTGTTCGTAATTTTGAAACCCTTGAAAAAGGCTTAAAAGAAATCCTACGCGTGCTAAAACCTGGAGGTGTATTTGTTATTTTAGAAACCTCAGTACCTACAAAAACGCCATACAAACAAGGCTATAAGTTTTACACTAGAAATATATTGCCGCTGATTGGTAAATTGTTTTCTAAAGATCGTTCGGCTTACAAATATTTATGCGAATCTGCTTCTGTTTTTCCTTATGGAGAGGCCCTTAACAATATTTTACGTAAAATTGGGTTTATAAACGTTGAAGATAAACCTCAAACTTTTGGCGTAGCGACAATTTACATTGCCTCAAAATAATATTTATGAAGAACTTACTTATAGTCATTACCTTTTTATTGACCTTTCAGGCATCTAATGCGCAACTATTCAGTAAAGAAAAAGTAATAAACCTTGAGAATTTTGATAAAAAATTCTTGACTTGGGGTTATTATCTTGGGCTTAATAATTATGATTTTAATTTTGACTACAACCAAAACCTATCGGATATACAAACAGAAAAATTTATAGGTTTTAATGTTGGTTTGATTGGAGATATGCGCATCAACGACTATTTTAACTTACGCCTGGAGCCAGGATTAGTAGTTTCGAACAGGACACTAAGATATCAACCTGATTATTTTCAAGGGCAAGCTTTTGAAGATAATGACCTTGTTAGAGAAGTTAAATCCACATATATACATGTACCACTTTTACTAAAAATATCGTCAAAACGTATAAATAATCTTAAACCGTTTATTGTTGGTGGTATATCTACAGCGTTAAATTTATCTTCTAACGAGACAAATCCAGATGATAATAGTGCTGGCCAATTTCGAACTAAAAAGAATATGTATTTTTATGAACTAGGTCTTGGTATTGATTTTTACCTACATTGGTTCAAGTTCACACCTTCTATTCGAGGTGTTTTTGCTCTAAATGATGAATTAGTTAGGGATACGGATCCAAATAGTCCTTGGACAGGCAATGTTACATCAATGAAGTCACGTGGTGTATTTTTAAACTTTACATTTCAGTAAAAGACCTCCTAAATTCACTTAAAATAATCGCCGTTGCAGTTGCTACGTTCAAACTTTCAGTAGCCTTTAAGTCACCAAAACGTGGTATAGCCAATCGCGAGTTTGTGAATTTAGAAATTGAATCTTGAATACCATTAGCCTCATTTCCCATTACAATAATACCTGATTCAGGTAATGCTTTCTGATAGATGTTTTCGCCATTCATAAAAGTTCCGAAAATAGGTATATTTTTATTTTCTTCTAAAAAATTCTCAAGATCTAAATAAGAAATATTTACTCTAGATAAAGACCCCATTGTTGCCTGTACAACCTTAGCATTATAACAATCTACCGTATTCCTTGAACACACTAAATCCTTAACTCCAAACCAATCGCATAATCGTATAATAGTTCCTAAATTACCTGGGTCTCGAATGTCGTCCAAAGCAACTATCAAGCCTTTGGTATTAATTGTTTTTGGTTCTGTCATCTTAAAGACTCCCAAAATATCTGGTGGCGTTTTTAAAGCACTAATTCTTTTAAGGTCTTTTGCCGAAATTAAGGTATGGTTCTTGTTTAATAGACTATGTTTTGGATTCGATATGTATAAATGATGTAATTGAATGTGAGAATCCAACAATTCTGTTACCGTTTTTAAACCTTCCGCAATAAATAGTCTATGCTCATTGCGGTACTTTTTTTGAGTCAAGCTCGTTATTAGTTTTATTTGGCTTTTGGGTAACATTTTAATAATGTATTTTTGATTTTATAATTGTACTGGTTGAAAATTTCTCTCACAAAAATATCACTAATTATTGTAATCATGGGGTTTTTGACCTCTTGTAATACCATAAAGAGAGTTGGTGAAAACGAGCATTTATTAACCGATACCTCAGTATATGTTAATGATAAAAGAGATCTTTCAGAAACAGTTAACAATTTACTTTACCAAAAACGCAATAGTAAACTTCTCGGTGTTCCTTTAAGGCTTCACATTTATAATATAGCAAAAGAGCAGCCTGATTCTGCATATATAGAGTGGCTAAATAAAAGACCTAAAAGAAAAAAACGACTGCAAGGTATTTATTCTAACAAACAAGTTGACAAGATTGGTACTTCTTACGTTGGTCTTAATAATTGGCTCAAAAAAACTGGTGAAGCTCCTGTTATTATTGACACTGTTAAAACAAGAAAATCTAAACAACGGTTAGAGAAATATTTTTGGAACAATGGCTGGTTCGATGTTGAAACTTCATCCCTATTAAAACCCAAAGAGAACAGAAGAGCTGGTATCGATTATTTTGTGACAACCGGCAAACCCTATCTAATAGACTCCATATCAACACAAATATCCTCTCCTGTAATTGATTCTCTCTATCAAAAAATCAAGAAGAAATCTTTTATCCAATCAATAGATCAATACAAAACAGCAAATTTCGAAAATGAACGTAGTCGCATTGCCTCAGAATTACGTAATTCTGGTGTTTATCATTTCACGCAGGATTATGTTTTCTTTGAAATGGATTCCATTAGAAGTGATAAAAAAGTCAATATAGATATCATTATACCTGATAGAAATGTTAAAACAGAAGACTCCACTCGGCGCGAACCTTTTAAAATCTATCATATAAAGGATGTGAACATCCTTACTGACTATTCATATGATGCAAGAAATAAAGTCATTAAAGACTCAGTAACATATGATGGTTATAATTTATATAGTGTAAATGGCATGAGGTACAGGCCGAAAGCACTAACTGATGCAATTTTTATTACACCTGGAGAAATTTACAAGGACATTGATAGAGTTAGAACATATCGCTATTTAAGTGAACTAAAAACTTTTAAGTACCCTAGTATAGATTATATAGTTAATGAAGAGGATACAACCCTCACAGCTAATATATTTCTTACTCCGAGAAAAAAATATTCGTTAGGAGCTAGTTTCGATGTAACTCAAAGTAATATACAGACGATAGGCTTTTCTTTTAGCGGAAATGTATTGACTAGAAACATATTCAGAGGTGCAGAAACATTAGAACTTTCTGCCATTGGATCTATTGGTGCATCTAAAGATCCTTCAGACTCCAAAGACCAATTCTTTGACATTAATGAGTTAGGTGCCAACTTAAGGCTGACAATACCGAGGTTTTTCAGTCCTTTTAATACAGATAAGATCGTTCCAAAATATATGTCACCTAGTACGAGTATTAGTATCGGAGCTACAAGCCAAAGAAACATTGGCCTAGACAAACAAACCCTTTCTGGCATCTTTAATTACCGTTGGTATCCTTCAGCACCCATAACCAATAGGTTAGATTTAGTTAATGTACAATTTGTTAAAAATCTAAACACGGCTAACTATTTTGAAGTCTACCAGAATTCATTCACAACACTAAATAGTATAGCTCAAAATATAGGTTATATCCCCACAACCGAAAGCCTTTCAATTCCGGATGGTGCTGATAATTTTCTGTCAGATGTTCTTGATGACACCCCTCCTAATAATATAACTGATGACCAAATCCAAACTGTAAAAAATATAAATGAGCGAAAGGGGCGATTAACTGAGGACAACTTAATTTTTGCTTCTAGCTTTGGTTTCACAAAAGATAAGCGGGAAAATTTATTTGATAACGATTTTTCAATCTTCCGAGCTAAATTAGAGCTGGCCGGCAATACACTTTCGGCGTTGTCTAGACTTACGGGGCAGGAAAAAAACAAGGATGGTAAATATGAAGTTACAGGTGTTTCCTTTTCACAATACGTTAAAACAGAATTAGATTATGTAAAGCACTGGGGGCTTGGTGGAAAAAATGTACTAGCCATGCGAAGTTTCTTTGGGTTTGCAATTCCTTATGGAAACTCAACCAGTATTCCTTTTGCACGAAGTTTTTTTGGCGGAGGCACCAATGACAACAGGGCTTGGACAGCATATAACCTCGGTCCGGGCACTACAGAAAGTTCCAACGAATTTAATGAAGCTAACCTTAAGTTGGCATTTAATTTGGAGCACCGCTATAACCTATTTGGTAATATTAATGGCGCCTTCTTTATTGATGCTGGTAATATTTGGAATGCACTGGATGACTTTGAAGATGAAGATGCCAAATTTAAAGATTTTTCATCATTGGGTGATATCGCTATTGGAGCAGGTTTTGGTTTAAGATATGACTTTAGCTTTTTTGTACTGCGCTTTGATATTGGCTTTAAGGCGCATGACCCATCATATAAAGACCAAAACAGATGGTTTAATGATTTTAACTTTAAAAATGCCGTCTACAACATAGGAATTAATTATCCTTTTTAAAAATTCTATCATAAAAACCACTCAAACGGTTTCGCATTTTTCTTAGTATCAAAGGGCTTTACAAGTCATCAATATTCAAAAATTGATTACTTTTGAAGTCTTATTCAACAAGCATTTCAAAATAAAAAACTAATCAAATGAGTCATAATATCAAACCAGGAGTTGCAACAGGTCGTGAAGTTCAAGAAATTTTCAAATTAGCAAAAGAAAAAGGATTCGCTTTACCAGCTGTTAATGTTATTGGTTCTAATACCATAAACGGTGTTTTAGAGACAGCTGCTGCATTAAACGCACCTGTTATTATTCAATTTTCCAATGGTGGCGCACAATTTAGTGCTGGGAAAGGGTTAAGTAATGAAGGGCAGAAAGCTGCCATTGCTGGCTCAATTGCTGGAGCAAAACACGTACATGAAATGGCCAAAGCTTATGGTGTACCCGTAATTTTACATACAGATCACTGCGCAAAAAAACTATTACCATGGATCGATGGTTTACTAGATGCTAGTGAAGCTCATTTCAAGGAAACTGGAAAGCCTTTATATAGCTCTCATATGATTGATTTATCTGAGGAACCTCTTGAAGAAAACATTGAGATTTGCAAGCAATATCTCCAGCGCATGAGTAAAATGGGAATGACTCTAGAAATAGAACTTGGCATTACTGGTGGTGAAGAAGATGGTGTGGATAACAGTGACGTGGATGCATCCAAGCTATATACGCAGCCTGAAGAAGTTGCTTATGCTTATGAAGAATTAAGTAAAGTAAGTGACCAATTTACAATTGCTGCTGCTTTTGGAAATGTACATGGTGTTTATAGACCTGGAAATGTAAAGCTAACACCTAAAATCTTGAAAAACTCTCAAGAATATATTTCCGAAAAATACAATGTTGGTCATAATCACATCGATTTTGTATTCCATGGTGGTTCAGGTTCAACGGTTGAAGAAATTAGAGAAGGTATTAGTTATGGTGTTATCAAAATGAATATAGATACAGATATGCAATATGCTTTCTTAAGTGGTGTCCGTGATTATGTCCAAGAGAAAAAAGACTACTTACAAACACAAATAGGCAATCCGGATGGAAATGATTTACCAAACAAAAAGTACTATGACCCAAGGGTTTGGCTAAGAAAAGGAGAAGATGCTTTTGTAAATCGTTTAAAAAAGGCGTTTGAAGACCTTAATAATGTAAATACTTTATAACTTTGTACCCTAACTAATCTTAAATAATCAACTGAATGGCTTGGTTTAAAAGAAAAGAAAAAGGGATACAAACCACTACGGAAGAGAAAAAAGACACGCCCAGAGGGTTGTGGTACAAATCTCCTACTGGTAAAATTGTAGACGCCGAAGAACTTGAGAAGAATTACTATGTAAGTCCTGAAGATGGTTATCATGTTCGAATAGGCAGTAATGAGTACTTTGAAATTCTTTTTGATGATAATAAATACAAGGAACTAGATGCAGGACTTACTTCAAAAGACCCGCTTAAGTTTATCGATACCAAGAAATATCCTGACCGTTTAAAAGCTGCACAAGAGAAAACGAATCTCAAGGATGCTGTGCGTACAGCAGTTGGAAAATCCAAAGGAAAAGATTTAGTGATTGCTTGCATGGACTTTAGTTTTATCGGAGGTTCCATGGGAAGTGTTGTGGGTGAAAAAATTGCGCGTGCAGCAGATTATTCATTAAAGAAGAAAATCCCATTCATGATTATCTCTAAATCTGGAGGTGCAAGAATGATGGAGGCTGCCTTATCTTTAATGCAGTTAGCAAAAACATCGGTTAAACTAGCACAATTGGCAGAGGCAAAAATACCTTACATCTCTTTAGCAACTGACCCAACAACAGGTGGAACTACGGCTTCTTTTGCTATGTTAGGAGATATAAATATAAGTGAGCCTGGCGCTTTGATTGGTTTTGCTGGACCTCGTGTAGTAAAGGAGACTATCGGGAAGGATTTACCTGAAGACTTCCAGACATCCGAATTTTTACTGGAGCATGGTTTCTTGGATTTTATTACACCTCGTAAAGAGCTTAAAAACAAGGTCAATCTGTATATTGACTTGATACGGAATCAACCGTTAAGAGAATAAAAAAAGCGAGCCAAATGGCTCGCTTTTTTCTTTCCAAATAATTAACCAACCTAGATTCCCGCTTTCGCGAGAATGACAAAATAGAAACCTCGAAGCCAAGGCTTCGAGGAATTCTTTCTCAACTAATTTAAGGTTATCTCTCTAACTGTTCCGTCATTAAAAGTAAACGTAGCCTGGTTGTCGCAATCGCCATCACCAAAATCAAATACGCCTCCGAAGTTAGTTCGCTGTACATCTATACTACCGCTTACAAAATAAGTGCATATAACTTCTCTTCTTAATGGAATTATTACTTCGTAAGTGTGCGTATTTCCATTTCTAAAAGTAGAAGTCCAGTTTCCTGTAATCTCAAACACATTATCGCTCCAAATGCCACTACTATAACCTTCTACCCATTCCTTAATCTTCATTCCTTCACGAGAAGCTTCTACACCATTTGGCCAAATAACAGTTAAATCTAATGTATGCGTAAATTGTGGATTTCCGTTGTCGTTGGATTTTTCTTTCAATAGTGTCTTACTACCAAGAATATTCTTGTTATTAAAGTAGAAATCTTCCAAAGAGTAGCTAATCATTACCTCTTGAGCTTCTGGGTCACGAGTATAATACATGATTATCTTTCCTTTTAAGGTATTACCTCTAACTACGCAACCTTCAATTCCGAAATCAATCGTTACTTCTCTGTAACCTTGCTCCAACACTACTGTAATAGTTACACAATCAGGTAAGCCGCCAGGTCGTGTTGCAGTTCTGCTAGAATCACTTGGGTCAGATTCATAAACATCAATAACAATATCGGTAAGTGATTCTGAAGCTTCATCAATTTCTGCCAATTGTGTTACTTCAGTCGTGTCTAATTGCTGCTCTTCCATTTCAACAGCTTCGTCTTTACTACAGCTTGTAAATACTAAAGATAGTACCATAATCGCTATAGAACTTTTCAAGATAGATTTTAAATGTTTCATAATATAAAGTTTTTTTGATTTTAAAGGCTTTATGTAATTAGCACGTTTCATTCTAGCTAGCATTGAAGAATTATTGTACTCATTTCATAATTACTTAATTTAAGTTATATGTGTTAAGACCGTGTTAAAACAAAAAGGTTTAAAATAGCATCGAAAAAAAATACATTAATAAGACTTTTAGGTTTACCATATCCCGCTGCTAGAGCGGGATTAGTTCAACTAACAACTTTGAATACGCTTTTCGATTTTCAAAGTTGAGTTTCACTAAAAAAATACTATATTTGCCGCTTGATACGAAAGACGTATCGTGCATAAAAATTATTTACATAAATATTGGCATGTTAGACAAGAAAGCTAAAGAGAAACTCTTTAAGAAACACGGCAAGAACGAGAAAGATACTGGTTCTGCTGAAGGACAAATTGCTTTGTTCACAGAAAGAATTAATCACTTAACAGAACACTTAAAAAAGAATCGTAAAGATTATAATACGGAGCGTTCGTTAGTAATGTTAGTAGGAAAGCGTAGAGCACTTTTAGACTACTTAACAAAAAAAGATATCTTAAGGTATCGTGCTATAGTTAAAGAGTTAGGATTAAGAAAATAAATAAAAAACCACGCCTTAAAGCGTGGTTTTTTATTAAAATACAGTTACATGTCATTACGAGCAAAGTAACTAGTCTGTGCCGAGCGCAGTCGAAGTATGGTAATCTCAATAAAAGAAAAAGATTGCCACATCCCGCCAAAAGCGGGATTCGCAATGACGCTAAAAGAAGCTTACTATAGTTTTTCATTGGATTACAACAACAACTACAACACAACACCAATGTTTAACAGGTTTCCACTGTAAGCGTGGAACAACAAATTAAGATTTATGATACTTAAAGTATTTAGAGAGGTCATTGACCTTGGTGATGGTAGAGAAATTTCTATCGAAACCGGAAAATTAGCAAAACAAGCTCATGGTAGTGTTGTTGTACAATCAGGAAAATGTATGCTATTGTGTACAGTCGTTTCCAATTATCATTCTGCGGGGGTAGATTTTTTACCACTAACTGTTGATTATCGCGAAAAATTTGCAGCCGCTGGACGTTACCCAGGTGGTTTCTTTAAAAGAGAAGCGAGACCAAGTGACGGTGAAGTATTAACAATGCGTCTAGTGGACCGTGTATTACGTCCATTATTCCCAAAAGATTATCACTCTGAGACACAAGTTATGATTCAATTAATGTCTCATGACGAAGATGTTATGCCAGATGCTATGGCAGGACTAGCAGCTTCAGCAGCGATTCAGTTATCAGATTTCCCTTTTGAATGTCCAATTTCGGAGGCTAGAGTAGCACGTGTTAATGGTGAATTTATTATCAATCCAACAAGAGCGCAATTAGAAGAGTCTGACATCGATATGATGATTGGTGCATCTGCCGACTCAGTAATGATGGTCGAAGGAGAAATGGATGAAATTTCTGAAGAAGAAATGGCTGAGGCTATCAAATTTGCACATGAGGCTATTAAAGTTCAGTGTGCTGCTCAAGTACGTTT
>CALDUJ010000169.1 GCA_937923735.1 uncultured Flavobacteriaceae bacterium
TGATATTCCAGCTGTTACTAAAACAGTTAAGAGAACAGTAATGGCTACACCTCCAACTACTAGAACTGTAGATGTGCCAGCTGTAACTAAAACTATCAAGAAAACAGTATTAGTATCTCCAGCTACAACTAGAGTAACTGATATTCCAGCTGTTACTAAAACAGTTAAGAGAACAGTAATGGTTACGCCTCCAACTACTACGGTTGTTGATGTTCCTGCTGTAACTAAATCAGTTAAAAGAACAGTAATGGTAACACCTCCAACTACAAGAGTTGTTGAAATTCCAGCTGTAACTAAAACTATGAAGCGCACTGTGGTAGCTACTCCAGCTACAACTAGAGTAACAGATGTACCTTCAAAGACTACGACTTTAAAGCGTACTGTAATGGCTACACCTCCAACAACGGTTGCTGTAGATGTTCCTGCTGTTACTCAAAATATAGCAAAAACAATAGTTTCTCCGGAAACTACAAGAGTTGTTGATATACCAGCTAAATCTACAACAATGAAGCGTACTGTAATGGTTACGCCTCCTACAGCTAGAGCAACTGATATACCAGAGAAAACAGCGACACTAAAGCGTACAGTTTTAGCTAGCGATGCTCGTGTAGAAGAAGTAACAGTTCCTCCAGTAACTAAGACTGTTAGAAAAGAAGTACTTCAGACTAAAGGTGGTTTAACTACTTGGAAAGAAGTTGACTGTAAAGTTCTTGAGTATAATGATTTAAACATCAATTGGGATTTGGGTAGTGCTACATTAACATCAGCTGCTAGAGCAGAGATTGATGCTAAATTATTACCAGTTCTTAAAGATGGTGTTGCTGTAGAGATTGCTTCTCACACAGATTCAAGAGGTACTGCTGCTAGCAATAGATCTTTATCTGAAAGAAGAGCTCAAGCGGTTACTAATTACTTAATCTCTAAAGGAATCAATTCTAGCAGAATCGTATCTAATGGATATGGCGAGAGTAGATTACTTAACAGATGTTCTGATGGTGTTTCTTGTACTGAAAGAGAGCACAGAGCAAACAGAAGAACTCAGTTTAGAGTGATTAATCAAAACTAATTTTTAAATAGTTTTCAATAAAAAAAGCCTCGCATTTGCGAGGCTTTTTTGTTAGAAGTATTTTTATTTGAATAAATTATCCATTCCAGGAATATTAGGCATTCCATCTTTTGCAACAGCTGCTAATTCTGTTTCATTGACTTTAGTTGCTTTTTGAATAGCTTTATTTAAAGTTATAATAAGATAATCTTCTAATTCCTCTTTGTCTTGCAGCAAGGCTTCATCTATATCTATCGATTTTATTTCGCGATTAGCTGTAAGCGTTACTTTTAATTTGTCATCACCACTTTGTTCGTCTATTAATACAGTGTCAAGACGTTTCTTTGTTTCTTCTACTTTTTTCCGGGTTTCTTTTAGTTTGCCCATCATTCCCATAATATCTCCAAACATAATTTGCTCTTTTAGAATTAATACTGGGCAAAATTATTAAATTGCTCCGCCAATTAAAAAAGAACATTTGAAATCAAAATTATTGACTTTACACTTCAGATGAAGTTCTAATGACCCAAGTAACAAAGAGAGAAAATATGCGAAAAATAGTTGAAGCGCCAACTGCAAAAAAAACTGAAAAGAAATTAGAAATTCATGGGGATATAAGAATAGATAATTATTATTGGTTGAACGATAGGGAAAATCCTGAAGTCATAAAATACTTAAATGATGAGAATGCCTATTTAGATGATGTAATGAATGATACTAAGCATTTTCAGGAGTCTCTATTTAAAGAAATGAAGGGGAGAATTAAGGAAGACGATACATCTGTACCATATAAGTACAACGGTTATTGGTATATTACTAAATATGAGAAAGGAAAAGACTACCCCATATACACCAGAAAAAAAGAAAGTCTTGATGCAAAAGAAGAACTTCTTTTCGATTGTAACGAAATGGCCAAAGGACATTCTTATTTTAAACTTGTTGGACTAAATATTAGCCCAGATAATGAGAGGATTGCATTTGGAATTGATACTGTAAGTAGGCGCAAATACACAATTCAGGTAAAAAACTTAAAAACTGGAGAGGTTTACCCTGAAAAACTTGAAAACACAACAGGAGGTTCTACATGGGCTAACGATAACAGCACTCTGTTTTATACAAGGAAGGATGAGCAAACACTTCGCTCAAATAAAATATACAGGCATAGACTAGGTAGAGATGCTTCCGAGGACGATTTAGTTTTTCATGAGAAAGACGAAACATATAATGCTTATGTGTATAAAACAAAATCGAGAAAATTTATTGTAATAGGAAGTTTCAGTACACTATCGAATGAATATCAAATTTTGGATGCAGACACTCCAAATGAAAAGTTTAAAATATTTCAAAAGCGGCAAAGAGATTTAGAATATGATATTAGTCACTATGATGGCCACTTCTATATCATTACTAATAAAGATGATGCTACAAATTTTAAACTCATGAGAACGCCTGAAAACGATACAAAACTTGATAGTTGGGAAGATGTCATCCCGCACAGAAAAGATGTATTGCTCGAAGATGTAGACATTTTTAAAAATTATTTGGTAGTTAGTGAGAGAGAAAATGGACTTAGTAAAATTCATATTAAGCCTTGGGAGGATGGAGATGAAGATTACTATCTACCATTTGATAATGAAACTTATACTGCTTATACCACAACTAATGTCGATTTTGATACAGACATACTAAGATTTGCTTATAATTCTATGACAACTCCATCATCTGTTATAGATTTCAATATGAAGGATAAATCGAAAGAAGTCAAAAAAGAACAGGAAGTACTTGGAGGGAATTTCAAGAAAGAAAATTACGACTCCGAACGTGTATGGGCAACAGCAGAAGATGGAACTAAAATCCCAATATCATTGGTTTATAAAAAAGGAATGGTAAAGGATGGGAAATCACCATTATTATTATACGCTTATGGATCCTACGGAGCTACTATAGACCCGTCTTTTTCTACCATTAGATTGAGTTTACTGGATAGAGGTTTTATTTTTGCTATAGCTCATGTTCGTGGAAGTCAATACTTAGGACGTTCATGGTATGATAAAGGAAAACTATTTAAAAAGAAGAATACATTTACAGATTTTATAGATTGTTCCAAACACCTTATCTCAAAGAACTATACCTCTCCTGCTCATCATTATGCTATGGGAGGTAGTGCAGGCGGGCTTTTAATGGGTGCAGTTGTAAATATGGCTCCAGAGCTTTATAATGGTGTTATAGCCGCTGTACCGTTTGTAGATGTGGTTACCACCATGTTGGATAATACCATTCCGTTAACAACAGGAGAGTATGACGAATGGGGGAATCCTAATGAAAAATCTTATTATGATTATATGAAATCATACTCCCCATATGATCAGGTGGAAGCTAAAGAATACCCCAATATGTTGGTAACAACAGGGTTGCATGATTCACAGGTACAATATTGGGAGCCGGCAAAATGGGTGGCGAAGTTGAGAGAATTAAAGACGGATGATAATATTTTGTTGCTCAGAACCAATATGAAAACTGGTCATGGAGGTGCTTCAGGGCGTTTTGAATCAATTAGAGAAGATGCACAGGAATATGCCTTTATTTTGGATTTAGAAGGCATCAAGGAATAATTGAAAAAATAAGCTTATTTTTGCGAGGTTTTTGGGTTTAAATGATAGTTGAGAGTAAAAAGATTTTATGAAAAAAGACCTTAATGTATTTGATAATGTGTTGCAGCTTATAGGCAATACACCACTTATCAAACTTAATAATATGACTTCAGATTTTAAAGGAAACTACTTTGCTAAAGTAGAAGCTTTTAATCCTGGTCACTCTTCTAAAGATAGGATTGCACTGCATATAATAGAGCAGGCCGAAAAGAAAGGCATCCTAAGCCCAGGCGATACTATTATAGAAACAACCTCTGGTAATACTGGATTCAGTATCGCTATGGTTAGTATTATAAAAGGTTATAAATGTATTCTTGCTGTAAGTTCAAAATCTTCCGCCGATAAGATTGACATGTTAAAATCAATGGGAGCTAATGTATACGTTTGTCCAGCTCATGTTAGTGCTGATGATAATAGGTCTTATTATCAAGTGGCAAAAAGGTTACACGAAGAAACTAAAGGATCTGTATATATAAATCAATATTTCAATGAACTGAATATTGACGCTCATTACCATACTACCGGACCAGAAATATGGAAACAATCTGAAGGCAAAATAACACACCTAGTGGCTTGTAGTGGTACTGGTGGTACTATTTCTGGTACAGCTAAATACTTAAAAGAACAATCCCGACGCTTCGGGACAAATATCAAGATAATAGGGGTTGATGCTTATGGTTCGGTATTAAAAAAATACCATGAAACTAAAGAATTTGATGAAAAAGAAATTTATCCATACAGAATAGAAGGCTTAGGAAAGAATTTAATTCCTACTGCTACTGATTTTGATTCAATAGATGAATTTATAAAAGTTACGGACGAAGAAAGTGCCCACACAGCAAGGGATATTGCTATTAAAGAAGGATTATTTGTTGGTTATACCAGCGGAGCTGCAATGCAGGCTATTAAACAACTTAATGAGAGTGATGAGTTTAGTGAGGATGATAACATTGTGGTTATCTTCCCGGATCATGGGTCACGTTACATGAGTAAGGTATTTAGCGATAAATGGATGGGTGAGCAAGGTTTCTTCGATTCTGAAAAAGAAGAAGTAACTTCAAGTATTCAATACGTTAAATAGTTTACATATAAATATTTGATTTACAGCATCTTGCTCAAATAATGACACTCTTCAGTACTATTATCTTATTAACAATAGTGCATAAAAATATTATGCATTCCTAACATAAATCCTTAAATTTGTAGAATCTAACTAAGACTAAATGAAGGATTTATTTGATAAAATCTACAAGGATAAAGGCCCTTTAGGAAAATGGGCGTCTCAAGCTGAAGGTTATTTTGTGTTTCCAAAACTAGAAGGAGAGATAGCTAACCGAATGAAATTTCGCGGTAATGATGTAATAACTTGGAGTATTAATGATTACTTAGGTTTGGCTAACCATCCTGAAGTAAGAAAGGTTGATGCTGAGGCTGCACAACAGTATGGTTCTGCTTACCCAATGGGTGCTAGAATGATGTCTGGGCATACCTCACTTCATGAGCAGTTACAGAACGAACTTGCAGAATTTGTAGACAAAGAAGCTACATATCTATTAAATTTTGGTTACCAAGGTATGGTATCAACAGTGGATGCTTTGGTAAGTAAAGATGACATTATTGTATACGATGTTGACTCTCATGCCTGTATCATTGATGGCGTAAGATTGCATATGGGTAAACGATTTACCTTTAAGCATAACGATATGGAGAGCTTAGAGAAAAACCTGGATAGAGCCACTAAAATGGCTGAACAGACAGGAGGAGGCATCTTGGTAATCTCTGAAGGTGTTTTCGGAATGCGAGGGGAGCAAGGGAAACTAAAAGAAATAGTAGCTTTAAAGAAGAAATATAATTTTAGATTATTTGTAGACGATGCTCACGGTTTTGGAACTTTAGGAGAAACAGGAGCAGGAGCTGGACAGGAGCAAGGTATACAAGACGATATAGATGTATATTTTGCCACATTTGCTAAGTCAATGGCGAGTACTGGCGCTTTCATTGCGGCTGATAAAGAAATTATTGATTACTTAAAATATAATTTACGTTCGCAAATGTTTGCGAAATCTTTACAGATGCAATTGGTAGTCGGAGCATTAAAACGTTTGGATATGCTTCGCACAATGCCAGAATTGAAGCAAAACTTATGGAAAATAGTAAATGCGCTTCAGTCTGGATTAAAGGATAGAGGTTTTGATATAGGTAATACGAGTAGTTGTGTTACACCTGTTTATTTAAAAGGTAGTATTCCTGAAGCAATGGCGTTGGTAAAAGATTTAAGAGAAAACCACGGAATTTTCTGTTCCATAGTAGTATATCCTGTGATTCCTAAAGGATTGATATTACTTAGAATGATTCCAACAGCTTCGCACACACTTGAAGATGTTGAAGAAACTTTGAATGCCTTTGATGCCATTCGAGATCGTTTAGAAAATGGGACCTATAAACGTTTGTCTGCTGCGGTCAGTGCCGCAATGGGTGAATAGTTATAAAATAGATGAAATATTTAAAAACACCATCAAAATTAAGTTTTGATGGTTTTTTATTACAAGTCTTTTTTGTAGGTATGTCTTTTTATGTAAATCTCAGGATAGAAATCCTTCCATAACTTATGAATAGCGTGGTTATCTATAAGTTCAGGAGTGCGATAACAAGTTTTTATTCCTTTCTTTTTAAAGGTGTGATAATATTGACTGAATAAAATACCAGTAAGCCCTTTATTTTGATAAGTTGGGTGTACACCTATCAAATAAAAAGTAACATCTTTACTATTTTTCTTAGCATCAAGTAGATACTTAAATCCTAGAGGGAGCAACTTTCCATTAGCTTTTTGTAATGCTTTTCCAAAGGAAGGCATAACAATTGCAAAAGCGACTAGCTTTGCATCTTTATCGACTACAAATTTAATATACTCAGGGTTTATAAAAGAGATAAATTTTTTCTTGAAGTATTCTTTTTGAATATCAGAAATGGCAACAAAAGAGGAGAGAGAAGCATAACTTTCGTTAAATAAGTCAAACATTTCATCAGCATATTCCATAACTTCTTCAGTCTTAGTAAAATCTAACGCCTTTAACTGATAGCGCTTTTTTACCAAATTCTGAATTCTCTCAAAAAACTCTGGCTTTACGTTTTCGAACGGAAACTTATTCTCTAAGTAGGTCTTTTCTATGGACATACCATAGTTTTCGTAGTGCTTTATGTAATAGGGATGATTATACCAAGTAATCATTCTTCCTAGGTGATTAAACCCTTCGCTCATCACACCAACCTTATCTAAATTGGAGAAACCGACTGGACCTTCTGCATACTCCAAGTCATGCTCTTTACCTATCTCCATAACGGTATTCAATAATGCTTCAGAGACTTCTAAATCATCAACAAAATCAAACCAGCCAAAACGCATCTTCTTTTGGTTTTGTTGTTTAACTTCTATCCAATTAACAATTGCAGCGACCCGCCCAACCAAAACACCATTTTTGTATGCTAAGAAAAATCTTGCAATGGCATCATTGAAAATAGGGTTCTTTTTTTTATCGAAAGTTGTTAATTCTTGTTTAATTATGGGAGGAACCCAATATTTTGAGTCTTTGTAAATAGAGAAAGGGAATTTTACAAAGTCTTTTAGTTGCTTTTTAGTTAGAGCTTCTTTAATTTCAATCATAGGCTATCACTGTCATCGTCTTTAGAATCATCTTTCTTTTTCCCTTTCTTTTTTAGCTTTTTCAACTCATCCTTAGTTTGCCTTTTTTGCTTCCTAAGATTTTTAATCATATCATTTTCAGGTTTTTTGTCTTTATGAAAATCTAACCTGTATGAAGCGCCAAAGTTGACACCAAAAACTGACGGTGTATCTTTTGCGTTAAAAGTTAAAGCGGTATCTAATTGAAAGTCCTTCCCAAAAAGGTAGGCGCCACCGAATCTAAAAAGATTATCAGCGTAAAAATCACTTTTTATACCCTGGGTTTCTCCAAAAACTACAAATTTTTCGTTAATGGATTTCGTAAAAGTTACTATATATTGATATTCAGGAAAATCTGTAGCAATTCTGTCTCCTATAAGATTTATGACTAATACCCAACCACCAGCAAAATTATTCTGGGTAGCAACCATTACTTTAGGACTAATGCCTTCTATACCAAAGCCCGTATATGGATTGTCCTTAGTATCGAAATTAGCACCTGCATAAACTGCAACAGCTGGGATTAATGATTTCCATTTGAATTGCCTGTTAGCTTTCCAACTGTATAGGTTTGGTTTATCCTCTTCGGCATTCTTATATGGGTCAAAAACTAAGTATTTAAACCCGATGGTATTGTACTTAAAATTGCTTCTTTTAGTTTCTTGTGAAATAAAAGAACGATTATCCGTAAAAGTATCGTTCTGATAAGTGCCCTCAAAACTTACTTCTAATTCTTCAAATAAAAAGCCGTAGCGAATGGCATAATCTAGTCCGAAACCAGAAACCTCATAATTTAATGGTGTATGTTTTTCATTAATTATATATGGCCCAGCTTCAAACTGAACTACATTAATACCTACTGAAAAAGCACTCCTAGAAACTCCGGGTCTGTTGGAGTTAATAACTTCTGTGTATTGTGCAAAACCATCGGTAGAAAAAAGGGCGGTTATGAGTAGAAATAATAAAGATTTATAGGCGTTCATTTTGGCTCTGTTTAGTTTCAAATATAGATGAATTTATCATTTTTTTCACACTTAAGAACGTTTTTTAGACGATAAGAATTGTATTTTTGAATAAACAAATTAATTAATGCATCAGTACGCTTCTATACCAGGTCTTATAAGGACTTTTCTCATTATTCTCTTAATATATTTTGGTTTCAAAATTTTAGCACGCTTGTTTGCACCTTTTTTAATGCGATTTGTCGCTAAAAAAGCTGGTCAGAAATTCGAACAACAGTTTGGTCAATACCAACGTTCTCAGGAACCTCAAAGGCAAGAAGGCGAAGTGGTTATAGACAAAGCGCCCAAACAAAATAAAGCTTCAAACAAAGACGTTGGAGAATATGTAGATTACGAGGAAGTTGATTAATTTCCTGATAATATGTTACCTTTAGAAAATAACAACTTATCTGTCTTAAGAATTATGAAAAAACTAGTTCTACCTTTAGCAAGTTTTTTGTCTATATTTCTAATTTTCTCATGTACAAATCCAAATACTATAAATGAGAGAACTATTAAAATAACATCCGATACTCAAGTTGAATTTGATATGCTTCAAAATGGAGTTACTACAAGTGGAATTAAAACGCCTTTTGAATTTAAATTTATTGATGAAGTGGGAGATTTTATTTTTAAGTCTGAAAATAAACAAAATCAATTAAAACTTAACTTAGAAGACAATGAGGGCAGTCTTTCTGCTAATGGAGAAATTATTGTACTAGTTATTAAAAACGATGAAATGAAGACTTTTGTGATGAATTAAGTGCAGGTATTCTAATTATCCATTATTTCAACTATTATTAAAATTTTCATGAACCAATCCATAAAAAAAATCCTACCGCATCTCATCATTTTGGTAGGTTTTATTATAATATCCTTAGCTTATTTTAGTCCTGTTTTAAAGGGCAAACAAATTTTCCAGAGTGATATCATGCAACATAATGGTATGGCTAAGCAACAACGAGATTTTCGTTCTCAGACTGGAGAAGAAACCTATTGGACTAATAGTGCTTTTGGGGGTATGCCTACATATCAGCTTGGAGCTCGATACCCACATAATTATGTAAAATCTCTAGATAGTGTTTTGCGTTTTCTGCCGAGACCTGCTGATTATTTATTCCTTTACTTTATTGGGTTTTACATTTTGTTATTAGTACTAAAGGTCGACTTTAAGCTAGCAGCTTTAGGAGCCTTAGCTTTTGGTTTTTCAACCTATATGATTATAATTCTGGGCGTAGGACATAATGCAAAAGCACATGCTATTGCATTTATGCCTTTAGTCTTAAGCGGTATTATTTTAACATTTAGGAAGCAATATATTTGGGGGTTCTTACTCACAACCATTGCGATGGCACTGGAGATAGGAGCAAATCATTTCCAGATGACTTACTACCTCATGTTATTAGTCATAGTGCTGGGCATAGCGTATTTGATAGATGCTTATCGAAAAAAATTATTACCACACTTCTTTAAGTCTGTTGGGATACTTGTAGTTGCAGTTATTTTTTCTTTAGGCTTAAATGCTACCAATCTTATGGCTACTCAAGAATATGTAAAAGAGAGTACAAGAGGAAAAAGTGAATTAACTATAAACCCAGATGGTTCTGAGAAGGAAGTTACAAATGGACTGGATAAGGAATATATTACCAGATACAGCTATGGAATATTGGAGACATTTAATCTTTTTATCCCAAGATTCATGGGTGGGGGCAGCTATGAAGATGTTGGTAAGGATTCTAACACCTATAAATTGTTTACCGAAATTGGTGCTTCTCCTGTTCAGGCAAAGCAAGAAGTAGCTCATACACCAACATATTGGGGAAAACAGCCTATTGTAGAAGCTCCTGCTTATGTTGGAGCTGTCGTATTGTTTTTATTTGTGCTAGCTTTATTTTTGGTAAATGGAAGACTGAAATGGTGGTTAGTAGGAGGTACGCTGATGTCTCTTTTACTCTCTTATGGGAAAAACCTAGGATTTCTTACAGATTTCTTTATTGATTATTTTCCTTTATATAATAAGTTCAGAGCGGTAAGTTCTATTCAAGTGATTTTGGAATTATGTATTCCTATTTTGGCAATATTTGGGATATCAAGATTGTTTAATGACTATGAAAAGGATGAAGAAAAACTCAAAGCCCTAAAGTATAGTTTAGGAATAACAGGAGGGCTAGCTTTAATTTTCTTATTGTTTAAAGGCGTGTTATTCGAATTTGATGGATTACGTGATGATTTGTTTAGACAACGATATGGAGATATTGGTCCAAGATTTATTGAAGCAGTTAAAGCAGATAGAATTGCAATCTTTAGTCGGGATACCATAAGAACGCTTGTTTTAGTGGTGCTTTCTGCTGGAACAGTTTGGGCATTCCTAAAGAATAAATTATCAGAAACTATAGTCGTTGTTATCTTTGCTGGTTTAATCCTCTTTGATTTGGTTGGTGTGGATAGACGTTATGTTAATAGTGATGACTTTGTGTCCGCAAGAAAAATGAGTCAACCATTTCAAGCTAATGCAGCAGATTTACAGATATTAAAAGATACAACACACTATAAAGTTCTAGATGAATCTGGAGACCCGCTAAATAGTGGGCGTGCTTCATTTTTTCATAATGCATTAGGAGGCTATCATGGAGCAAAACCAAGACGTGTTGAAGATATAATGAGTTTCAGAAACGAAAAGAATAATATGACCATTCTTAATATGATGAATGTAAAGTATGTCATTCGTTCAACTGAAGAAGGACCTGTAGCTTTGCAAAATCCAGATACTAATGGTAATGCTTGGTTTGTAGAAAAGCTAAAAACTGTTAGCTCTGAAAATGAAGAAATCCTAGCATTAGATAATTTAGGCGTAAAAACTGAAGCAGTCACACAGAATTCTGAATTACCAAGGACTTTCCAGTTAGACAGTTTAGCTTCTATTTTCTTAATAGATGTGAAACCTAATCAATTGAAGTATAATTCGAGTAGCTCCAATGATGGTTTTGCCGTATTTTCAGAGAACTATTACGGAGATGGATGGAATGCATATATCGATGGAGACTTAAAACCTCATTACCGTGTTAACTATGTATTGAGGGGTATGGAAATACCCAAAGGAAATCACACTATAGAATTTAAATTTGAGCCCAAGGTTGTGGAGACAGGAAGCAAAATAGCGTTAGGAAGTTCTATATTATTTGGGTTATTGATTCTTGGAGGATTATACTTTGAGTTTAAGAAGAAGTGAAAAAAGCTCTCATCATAACATATTATTGGCCTCCAGCAGGTGGACCGGGCGTACAGCGTTGGTTAAAATTTGTAAAATACCTTCCTGAGTTTGGTGTTGATTCGATTGTTTTCATTCCTGAAAATCCAAATTATCCAATTGTAGATGAAAGCTTATTAGATGAAATTCCAAAGGGTATTATTATCCTTAAACAACCGATAAAAGAACCTTATAAACTTGCAAGCATTCTTTCTAATAAAAGTGCAAAGACTATCAGTAAAGGGGTTATTCCTAAAGAGAAGAAGCAAAGTATAATCGAAAGACTAATGTTATTTATAAGGGGTAATTTCTTCATTCCAGATGCTAGAAAGGCTTGGGTAAAACCTTCAGTTAAATTTCTATTAAAGTATATTGATGATAATAGCATAGAAACCATTATAACTACAGGGCCGCCTCACAGTTTACATCTTATTGGACTTCAATTAAAAACTAAAAAAAATCTAAAATGGATTGCTGATTTTAGAGACCCATGGACGACTATTGGGTATCATAAAAAGCTAAAGCTAACCAGTGCTTCAGCTAATAAGCATAAACATTTAGAAGCATCTGTTTTAAATAACGCTGACGAAATAGTCGTTACTAGTAATGTAACAAGAGAGGAGTTTCTATCTATTACAGAAAAACCTATTTCAGTAATAACAAATGGTTATGATATTGAAGCTCCTAAAAAAGTCAACTTGGATGAGAAATTTACTTTAGCTCATATAGGCTCGTTATTATCTGAAAGGAATCCTGAAAACCTATGGAAAGCTCTTAGCGAATTAATTTCTGAGAATAATGATTTTGCTCAATCATTTCAACTTAATTTTATTGGGACAGTAAGCGAAGATGTGCTCCAATCTGTCTACACTTACAATCTCAAGCAACATGTAAACGTTATAGGCTATGTATCGCATCAGGAAGCTATTAATTACCAACAAAAATCACAATTGCTTTTGCTCATTGAAATAGATTCGGCCGACACCAAATGTATAATACCAGGTAAACTATTTGAATATATGGTCTCCAAGCGACCGATTATAGCTATTGGACCTGCTGACTCCGATGTTGAAGCGATTATTCAGGAAACTAATTCTGGAAATTATTTTTACTACAATGCTTATACATCTTTAAAATCAGTAATTTTAGAACAGTTTGAGTTGTACAAAAGTAATGCTTTGGTCAGCAAGCCTATTGATATCGAAAAGTATAGTAGGAGAGAACTAACTAAGTCTTTATCTCGATTAATATAAATGGGAATAGTATTAAGCCAATCTTTTAAAAACACCATCTGGACCTACGTTGGGTTTGCAGTTGGCGCTATTAACACCTTGTTTCTTTACACTAATTTTGTCTCTCCAGAATATTATGGCGTTGTTACTTTTGTTTTATCTACCGCCTATATCATGATGCCTTTGATGGCTTTGGGAGTTCAAAACACTATTATTAAGTTTTATTCTAGTTATAAAACTAAGAACAGCCTAAATAGCTTTTTGACTCTAATGTTAGTATTGCCTTTGGCTATTATTCTTCCACTTGTCTTGATTGGACTTGTTTCGTATGATACCATAGCTCAGATGCTTCCTCAGAAAAATCCTATTCTAAAAGAATATATATGGCATATTTTAGTTGTAGCTTTCTCACTAGCATATTTCGAAATATTTTATTCATGGGCAAAAGTGAAAATGCGCACTGTTTTCGGAAACTTCCTGAAAGAAGTATTTCATAGAATAGGGGTCATGTTATTGCTTTTTTGTCTTTATAAGATGTGGCTTACCATTGAAGGGTTTATTTTAGGAGTTGTCTTGGTATATGTATTCCGAATGATACTAATGAAATTATATGCTTTTAGCATTCATCTGCCGGTAATTAGGTTTAAAAAAGTTCCGAACCTTAAAGCTGTATTAAGTTACTCTGCACTTATTATAATAGCAGGGTCTGTAGCCGTTTTGTTATTGGATATTGATAAAACCATGATTGGTTTTTTAGTTGATAACACAGAGAACATAGCCTTTTATAGCGTTGCTATTTATATAGCTACAGTTATTGGAGTGCCTTCAAGAGCTATGTATCAAATCACAAACCCAATTACAGCTCTATATTTAAATGAAAATAGAAAAGAAGAGCTAAAAGACCTTTATAAAAAAAGTTCACTGAACCTATTTATAGTCGGAGGTTTGATTTTTTTGTTGATTATATTGAATATCAACGAACTTTATAAAATTATTCCGCAGGAATACTCTGGAGGTTTATTGGTTGTTTTCTTAATTGGTTTAGTAAAGCTTTATGATAATCTTCTAGGTAATAATAATGCTATACTATTTAATAGTGATTATTATAGAATAGTACTTGCTTTTGGAGTTTTCTTAGCGCTATTAACCATCGTGCTAAACATGATTTTTATTCCTCTTTATGGTATCAATGGAGCTGCATTTGCTACGTTTATTGCAGTAATACTATATAATACGGCAAAATTGCTATTCGTGAATTATAAGTTTAAGATTCAACCTTTTACCTCTGCTACTGCTAAAACATTTATATTAATACTAGTGTTGATTGCAGCTTTCTATTTCTGGGAATTTCCATTTCATCCACTAATTAATATTGCCTTAAAATCTATAATAGTAAGCCTGTTATATTTAGTTTCTGTTCATATATTCGAGCTTTCCGATGATATTTCTGGAGCCTTAAAAAAATACTTAAAAGTGTAATCCAAAAGAAAACCCTGCAAGGTGCTTTGAGGCATTCGTCTTGCAGGGTCTAACTAACCAACCAAATTCGTGAAGCTATATTTTGAAAAGCCTTTTGGCGAATTCAAAGTATTAGCTGAACAATCCCGACTTCACGTCGGGAACTTATCCGACTTTGTCCATTTTATTTCTGTAGCCCTCTTCTAGATCTAGAAGTTCTACTTGTACTCTTACTACTTCTTCCTTTGCTCGTCGAAGCTTTAGACCTGGTTTGGCTCGGTCTTTTAGCTACAGTTCTTTTAGACTGTGGTCGAGAAGAACGTTGTTGTACAGTGTTTGTTCGTTTTCTACTTTGTTGTACAGTAGACTTACGATTATTTTGTACTCTCGGTTTTCTAGCTTGAGAAGAAGTTGAATTTCTTCTTGTTTGTTGAGCTACTCTAGTAGGCCTTTTCTGCGTATTACTTCTTACACCTGTAGAGTTACCTCTTCTTTTTTGCGACTCAACTCTTTGCTTTGTACTATTTCCTCTTCTAGAAACTGCATCAGAGTTGTTTCCTCTTGTTCTTCGTGGCGTGTTAGCCGTTGTATTTCCTCGTCTAGAATCTAAACGTCTTACACTGTTATCTGCTGTCCTTCTACTACGAGATACACTTTCTTTATTGTTTCCACGTCTTCCATTTGCAGATTGTACATATCTATTGCTTCTTCTAGTTTTTACTTGAGCCACATTTCCTCTACGACTAGCACTATAGCTTCTGTTAAATCGTGGTCTGTGATTTTCTCTATATGGTCTATAGTAAGTATGTCTTAGAGGTCTGTAGAACTGTCTGTAAGGTCTGTTGTAAACAACACAGAAGTTTCTTGCAGGCACTCTATAGTATCTGTGCCATGGTCTGTACACATAAAACCTATTAAATGGGTTAATAAATCCTGTGTAGTGAGAAAATACGTTGAATCTGTTATAGTGAACAAACAAACCACCAACTCTCGCCACTCTTCCAAAGTTGTTATAATGAATATTTACATTACCAGCTCTAGTAATTCGCCCATAAAAATCGTAAAAGATAGGAACATTCTCAATCTGGATAATAGCTCCAAAATCATCATACTGTACATATGGGTTATAATCGTAGCCAGTATTGAAACTAATGCTTACGTTTCCATTTCCAAATCCAATACCAGCATTTACATTCGGTCCGTAGTTGGACATGTAAAAATCAAACTGTCCATCTGGGAAAATTGAAAACTCAACACCTCTTTCTACAAATATGAAAGAATTGCCATAACCTCTCACAAAATTTGAAGTATTGCTTAAATCGTTTGTTTTGGTTGTTTCGGCTTTTACTGTTGTTCCTAGTAGGAGCAAAGCAGTAAATAAAATTGATAATTTTTTCATAATTGCAGTATTTAATGTTACACATTTATATAATACCAACCATCGTGCCAAAAACTAAAAAGTAGTTTAAACACTATCAACAAAAAACTCCCCTTGTGCTAGCAAGAGGAGTAAAAAGGGAACATCCTGAGGGATTCGCTTTGAGGCAAACTATCGACAGGACGTTCCTATGAAAAATTCATTTAGTCATCATCATAATCGAAATCATCATCATGACGCTGACTATGTTCATAACGCTTATTTAGCTTTTTTCTTTTGAATTTTTTTACTTTTCCGTTTTGTTTGTAGTAGTAAAAATCCTCATCAAAGTCGTCATTGTCATACCAGTCATCTCGATCTCTATCAAAATCCCTATCATATTTAAACCCTCGGTTATAACGATTTACATGTCCTATGGTTCTTCTTAGCCTATCTCGCTTACCATAAACCATCTTCATTCCGCCAATTTGAGAAACGAGGCCTCTTCTGTTATAGCGTAAGTAAACAGAACCAATTCGTTTAACACGTCCTCTCCAATCATAATTAACAGAGACGTTACCCACTCTACGCACATTGCCCCATCTGTCGTGTATTAC
>CALDUJ010000170.1 GCA_937923735.1 uncultured Flavobacteriaceae bacterium
AACATCATATTTTGCTCCAAAATATCGTATTCTCCGTCAGACAAAAACATCATTTTTATATCTACAAACAAATCATCTAGGTCTTCTTTCGAATAATTATGAGCTTCTAATCCTTTGATAATTTTCTGAATACTTTGATAATCATTATCTGAATCAAACTCATCGTGTATCTTTTGAAAGGTTTGCATATCTACTTTTGCAATGATTTCGTTTTTTTCACGGTTATCTTCTATGAAATTTGAATTTGCTGCAAAAAGCAAAACATAAGCTACCAACTCGTCTTTTGTCCAATTCATAATTACCTACTCTTTTGTTAAACTCCCATACTCCGTCCAAGAACCATCGTAGACAGACAAGTTTCTCCTTCCAGAAAGGGATGCCCCTAATGCCAGTACACAAGCTGTGATTCCTGAGCCACAAGAAAATACATAAGCATTATCTTCACTACCAAATTTATTAAAAATGTCCTGTAAGTCTTTTATAGATTTCATTTTTCCTTGTTCTAAAAGAAATTCATAAGGCAAGTTTTGCGAATTAGCAATAGTACCACTTCTCAATCCTTTTCTAGGCTCAGGAACCAAACTTTTGAATCTTTCTTCTGAGCGTGCATCTAATATAAGCTTCGCTCTTTTATTGGATATTTCAACAACATCATCGAAAAAGCACATTAGCTCTTTTTTCTTGTGCGCTCGAAAATTTCCTCGTGCAACATCATTGTATATTTTCTCTTCTGTTATGAAACCAGCTTTTTTCCATTCAGGCAAACCACCATCTAATACGGCAACATTATCATGCCCAAAAGCCTTAAATAGCCACCAAGCTCTTGGACTTGAATAAATACCTTTATCATCATAAATAACTACGGCACTATCATTACTAATACCAAGTTCTTGCGCCTCTCTTGTAAATTGTTCTGAGGACGGAAACGTACTTGGAAAAAGTCCTGATAAGTCACTGAACTTATTTTTTAAATCGAAATATCTGGAGTTAGGAATATACTCTTCAGAAACTATTGAGCTGGTATCTGTAATTTTTTTTATGCTAGCATCTAATATTACAAGATTAGAAGCATTCAAGTTTTCATGAAGCCAATCTACTGTAACTAATGATTGCTTAATCTCTAGCATAAGTAAATTTATGCGTCTTCTACAGTTTTTCTTAATCTAGAACGCCTGTCGAAAGCCTGTAACTTATCTATGACTTTACTTTCAAGAAAATCAATAACTTTCTCTTCTATCTTAACTTTTGGTTTATAGACCTTGTTAATATAGGTAATACCGCCAGGGGACATGACATTGACTTCTACCAACTTACCACCAATCACATCGATACCAACAAAGTATAGGCCGTCCTTTACAAGTTTTGGCCCTATTTGCTTTACCAATGCTTTTTCAGCCTTTGTTAACGTGTGCTTTTGAACAGAACCGCCAGCAGATACATTAGAGCGATGATCATCTGTTCCTGGAACACGTTTCATAGCTCCTACTGATTCGCCATTTAGTAGTAAAATTCTAACATCTCCTTGGTCAGCTCCTTCTATATAATCTTGGAGTATGACGTAATTACTTGACCCATCAGCGCTATTTATATAAAAATCCAATAATGAATTGATATTATTCATTGCTGATTTTTCAATCAAAATCACACCCGAACCACCAAAACCATTTAATGGTTTTAAAATCATTTTATCTGCCTTTGACTCCTTAACCTGCTGGACTAAATATTCTTTATTCTTAGATACATGCGTGTTGGGTATAATATTACTATGTGCATCTCCAAACGCTGCTGTGTATAGCTTGTTATTCGCCTCCCTCATACCCTGAAGCGAGTTGATGATAAACACATCATCCTTTACTGAATCCAAAAAATTAAGCATGATTGGGTCCAAAGGTGGATTTGCCCTAAAGAATATGGCATCGAAACCAGCAAGAGGTAACATTTCCTCTCTTAATTCAGCTTTATTATAAAATGATTTGAGCGAAGACGGTGTTTTTTCCATACGACCCACAACAGTACAAAACGCATTTGTAACACTATCCCTTATAGTAAGATTAGATGGTGTACAAGAGGCAACTCCATGCCCTCTTTTTACACATTCTTTTATTAATGCTAAGCTTGTATCATTTTCAGGGTCTATATCTTCCCATGGATACATGATAAAACAAACATTCATATGCTATATAAGTTGATTAGTCTCTTAAAGTTATAAAATTATTTTACCTCTTCGTAGTGGTCATCCCAGTTTTTTACGCTTGGCTCTCCTAGTTTGCCTTGTGATTTCGCAACGAGCATAGATACTGTAGCATCACCAGAAACATTAATTATTGTTCTACACATATCTAAAGGCCTATCAACAGCAAAAATTAGGGCAAGTCCAGCTTCAGGGATTCCAGCATAGCCCAATACCCCAACCAACATAACCATTCCGGCTCCAGGAACTGCTGCGGATCCAATAGAAGCTAAAGTCGCAGTAGCGATGATACCTAATTGAGTACCAAAACTAAGATCCATGCCAAAGGCTTGAGCAATAAAAACGGCTGCTACAGCCTGATACAAACTGGTACCATCCATATTTATCGTAGCACCAATCGGTAGCACAAAACTTGACACCTCTTCTTCTACTCCCATATGCTCCGTAACACGCTCCATTGTAACAGGCAGTGTTGCTGCACTACTACTGGTTGAAAATGCTAATAATTGAGCAGGAGCTATTCCGCTTTGGAAGAACTGAGGTGAACGCCCAGTGAAAATCTTAACAAGTGTCATATAAAACACAAGCATTAAAGCGAGCCCAAGAACAACACAGAACGCATACCACCCAAGGGCAGCAAATAAATCCGCACTCGGAGCTTCAACAACAAGAGCTGCCATTAAAGCAAACACGCCATAAGGGGCTGCCAGCATTATTAAATCCACCATCTTGAGAATAACCTCATTTAGTCCGTCGAAAAAGTCCTTTACAGTTTTCGATTTCTCTTCGGGTATTAAAATCAATGCAATGCCGAAGAATACAGCAAAGAAAATAACCTGAAGCATATTACGGTTACTAGATGCCGCTTCAAATATATTGCTAGGTACTAAATCTATTAGGGCTTGTAATGGTCCTGCATCTTTCTGCATTGCAGCCGCTTGCCTTTTACTTTCGGCATCACCGCCATAAGCTTCAATGAGTTCAGTCCGCGTATCTTCTGCTATTGAGCCGCCAGGCTTTACAATACTTACTACCGCCAATCCTATAGAAACTGCTACAACAGTAGTAATGATATAGGCAACAATTGTACGCAAACCCATTTTAGATAAACTAGAAATATCTCTTAAATCGGTAATTCCCTTTATTAATGCTGCGAGAATTAAAGGAATAGCTATTAACTTTAATGAGTTGATAAATATCGTTCCAAATGGTTTAACATAGTCCCCAATTATTCCTGGACCCCAGCTTGTATTAGTTAATGCCAAGGCAAATGCAATACCTGCAACCATCCCAATCAGGATTTTCCAGTGTAGTTCTAGTTTTTTCATGTGTTAGTTATATTACCCTATGAAAATAGGGAATCTAGTTTAGTTAATTTAGAAATATTGAAAAAACATGTGATTCCTAATCAAATAGAAATAACATTATTTATACATCTTATTAAACAACCAGTAATCCACTAGCACCAATGCTGCCATAGCCTCCACTATGGGGACAGCTCTTGGCACAACGCATGGGTCATGACGTCCTTTACCTTGCATTTCGGCTGTATTACCATCTTTATCAATGGTTTCCTGGTTTTGCATAATGGTTGCTACTGGCTTAAACGCTACTTTGAAGTATATGTCCTCACCATTACTAATACCGCCTTGTATACCTCCAGAATAATTAGTTTTGGTACTTCCATCAGTATTAAACAAATCATTATGTTCGCTACCTTTCATCTTAGTCCCTTCAAAACCACTACCATATTCAAAACCCTTTACAGCATTTATGGATAACATAGCTTTGCCCAACTCGGCATGAAGTCTATCAAAAACTGGTTCACCTAAGCCAACAGGTACATTTTTTAAAACACAAGTTACTGTGCCACCTATAGTATCTCCTTCTTTACGAATTTCTCTGATTTTTTCAATCATTTGCTCTGCAACTATCACATCAGGGCAACGAATATCATTCGTCTCTGTTTGAGATAAGTCAAGTTGATGATAAGGCGTTTTCAATTCAATGTCTCCTACAGAGGACACGTAAGCATTAACTGTAATAGAATTCAACACTTGTTTTGCAATTGCTCCAGCGACTACTCTACATGCAGTCTCTCTAGCTGAACTACGACCACCTCCTCTGTAGTCTCTTACTCCATACTTTTGATCATATGTATAATCCGCATGACTAGGACGATAAGAATCTTTGATGTGAGAATAATCTTTTGATTTTTGATTGGCATTCTCGATAACAAAACCAATTGGAGTTCCTGTAGTTTGTCCTTCAAATATTCCCGACAAAAATTTAACTTCGTCCGGCTCTTTACGCTGTGTTACGATTGCAGATTGTCCAGGTTTACGCCTATTCATTTCATTTTGAATGGCACTCAAATCGATTTGAACACCTGATGGACACCCATCAATTACACCGCCAATTGCTTCTCCATGTGACTCCCCAAAAGTGGTTAGTTTAAATATGTTTCCAAAGGAATTTCCCGCCATCAATGTATATTTTATGCTAAAGTAAATATACTCTAAGAGAAACAAAAATTGACTTGAACATAAAAGGTATTAATTTAAATATAATTTATAAGTTCGTTTTTCGTTTTTATTAAAAACTAATATTATGAAAAGGCTATCATACTACTTCGGAATCGTATTTATGATCATATCTGTTGCAACATGCTCTAACACAGACAATGATGATAATCCAGTCATTGAAGGCAATTATTTTCCATTAACAATTGATAATTATTGGAATTACAATGTTACCAATAGCAACTTGGATTTAAATCAGACTCAAAACACAAGGGATTCGCTATATGTCAGCACAGCCAATAACAATACATTTGAATTAACAGTAAATGGAATAGCCACAGGCATTATGAATACCATTTTAACTCAAATGGATCTAACAAGAACTTCGGGAAGCCTTAAAGGCACTGGAAGTATTACTTTTCCCTTTGAAGGTCTAGATGATTTGCAAATAGCTGTAAATGATGCCGTTTTCTACAACCTGAATGCCGCAGTTGATGAAATTTTATCGACAGCAGAAGGTGTTTTAGAACAAAATTTAGACGGATTACCTATAACAACTGAGTACACCCTAAAAACCATCCAAGGTACAACGTCTCCTAGTCTATTTCTGAACAGTGTAAACTATGATGATGTTATCGAATCTTCGATTGTATTAGAATTGACAATTACAACTCAAGTAGAAGTAATTCCTGGTAATTTTGTGGATGTACTCATATTAGATACTCAAGATGTTTTAAACATCAAAAACCATTATGCCAAGGATATAGGTCTTGTTCGTTCTGAAGCAGATATTTCCTATAGTTTAGAAGACTTTTCTCAAATAGGCATTACATTACCTGTAGCAGGAAGCTTAAATGCAACTTCTGTTCAGGCTTTAGATACGCATATTGTTGCAGAAGAATGATCACATCTTGACTACTTTTTTTACAACTATTTCGTTACTGGTCTTAAACTGAACTATATAAATTCCAGATTCCAAATAAGATAAATCTAGGATAATATTTGAATTATAATCATAAAAATATTCATTTAGCTTTTTTCCCTTAATGTCATATAGTACAGCACTTTCAATAGGCTGTACTGGAGATTTAACCTCTAATACTTCTTGTACTGGATTGGGAGATAAAGACATCTCATATAAATCATAGGAATCAACAGATAAACTTGGGTTTTCTTCAATACTAAAATCTGCAAATAAAACTTCTTCGTCACGAAGATCTGAAGGCACATTAAGACTTCTATAAATACCCCACTTTGGTCTTATAAAATCCGCATCCGTTTTCCACATGCGGATATTTGAATTTGAGTAGGTAAATAGCGTTGAATTATCTGATACCTTTTTTATTCCTACAGAATACGTTCCTGTACCTAATTCTCCATAAGTAACTATCTCATTGACCTCTACCCATTCTCCAAAAAACGGAGTTAAATCCGCTTCATGTATAGTAGTTTGAGTAGTTGACTGAGCATACCTTAATTGTAATTTATCGTTAGGTGTTGCCTTACGGGCAGTAAAAGTGATTAAGGGCATACTCGATTCTGTTCCTCCAACAGCCTTTAACTGATGCAAATGCGTAAAACTTGAAGACGATTGAAAGCCATTAGCAAGCTTAAATTTCCATTTATACTGTACAACTTCATTTTCAACGCCCAATAAATTATCTGGTGACTGATTGTAGGACTTTATTTCGTTTCGTTGCCTATCAAAATTTATGCACCGGTCGTCATCCTCCCCTGTGTGCATATAAAACCTAAACACATTATCGTTTAGGGTAGCGTCAAAAACTTCATCTATATGTCGTCCGAAAGCTGAGTGACCACAATCTGGTACTTCGACGGGATTATGACCTGGAGCTAACACAGCCGTAATATCTTCATAGGTGTTTCCAGCACCATTAGCATCAAGAATAACAGCCTGAGCGCACAAAGCGTTCAGAAAAAACAAGCTTAGAAACAACAAAAATAAATTGATATTTTTCTTCATTATAGATAGCAATATAATTGGTTAACCAATTTTAGTTTGGTAAATATAACAAATAAATAATCTAAAAATTATTGCTATGACAATAGTGCATTCTTAAGAATCGTGACTGGGTGAAAAGCAATATGCTCTGTTCCATCTTTTATTTGATGTCTACAACTTGTGCCATTTGCTACTATAATAGCATTTCCATTCGATTCTATTACAGCTGGAAATAGAGTTTGCTTGCCTACATTCATACTGACCTCATAATGTTCCTTTTCATAGCCAAAACTTCCAGCCATACCACAACATCCTGAAGGAATAATATCGACATCATAGTTTTTAGGTAAACTTAATAATGCTGCTGTATATTCTTGATTACCCAATGCTTTCTGATAGCAATGTCCATGAAACTTCATTTTTTTAGCATCTGAAGTAAATTGATTTGAATTAATCTTACCTTCTCTCATCTCATGATATAGAAATTCATCAATCAAAAACGTTCTACTAGCAATTTGCTTTGCAGCATCTAAATCATCAGCTAACTTTAAGGCTTCGTCCTTAAAAGTTAATATGGCTGATGGCTCAATTCCAATAATTTTTATATTTGAATTAAAAGTTTCTTTAATATAATTTATATTGCTATTAATCAATAACTTGGCATCTTTAAGAAATCCTTTTGAAATGTGACTTCGCCCACTCTCTAAATGATTTACTATTACAACATTGTAGCCTAAAGATTTCAATAATTCTAAAGCGTCTTTTGCTATACCAGTCTCAAGATAATTAGTGAATTCATCTACAATTAAACACACAGATTTATCAACATTTAAATCTTGAGACATGATGCTATTATCTATTTCAAAAGGTTTATTAACCTTTGGAAGGCTTCGTTCTTTTGCGATTCCATAAAAGCTTTTTACCAGTCCTGATATCATCTTATTTTGAGTTGCAAAATTTGATATCGAAGGAAATTTAGACGCAAGCTTGTTATATTTGGTGGCGTTCGCAAAAAATTTGTTCCTGCGAGAAAACCCATTAGCTTTCTGGTATTGATACTGAAATTCTGCCTTTAAACTAGCCACATCAACACTACTAGGGCATTCACTAGCACAGGCCTTACAGCTTAAACATAAGTCGAAGACTTCCTTTAATTCTTTGTGATCAAATTTATTTACTTTCTCACTATTCGTTAAAAATTCTCGGAGCGCATTAGCACGGGCACGAGTAGTATCCCTTTCATTCAACGTTGCTCTATAGCTAGGA
This sequence comes from uncultured Flavobacteriaceae bacterium, assembly GCA_937923735.1. GTDB lineage: Bacteria > Bacteroidota > Bacteroidia > Flavobacteriales > Flavobacteriaceae > JABABD01. Next base: position 7,943 of record CALDUJ010000170.1, read on the forward strand.
CACATCGCACCACCAGCTGATGGCAATTTCCTGCAATCTCCTGAGCCATTGCATTTCTCTGCTTCACGAAGAATACCCTGAGAGGCATCAAAATTCATTAAAGTTTCGACATTTGGTTCTACTCTATTCGGAGTATATCTCAAATTTGCATCCATTGGATAAGGATCTACTATTTTTCCAGGATTTAGAATACCATCTGGGTCGAAAGCAGTTTTAATTCTTCTAAGAATATTGTAGTTCTCTTCTCCAATCATAAATTCTATAAAACCAGACCGCACTATACCATCACCATGCTCTCCACTAAAAGAACCCTTATACTTTTTTACCAATTTTGCGACAGAAAATGTTATCTCTTTAAAAGCTTCAATATCTTCTTGTTTCTTTAGATTAAGAATAGGGCGCAAATGTAATTCTCCTGCTCCTGCGTGTGCGTAATACACTGCATTCTGACCAAATCCTTTCATTAACTCTGTAAACTCACTAATGTAATCAGACAAATCTGGTATTGCTACAGCTGTATCCTCAATACACGCCACAGCCTTGCTATCACCAACAATGTTGCCTAACAAACCTAAACCAGCTTTTCTTAATTCTAATGCTTTGTGTATTTCGCCTCCCGTTAACATAGGAAATGCATATCCTAACTCAGAAGCTTTTAGGTTAGCAATAAGTGATTCAGCTTTATCTCTAACTTCTTTTACCGAGTTACCCTTGAATTCACACATTAAAATTGCTTGCGGGTCTCCTTGGATAAAGAATCTATTCTCAAACTGGGTTTTATTGTTTTTTGTACAGTCGAGGATGGTTTTATCCATCATTTCACAAGTAAACAAGTCATGTTTCATAGCAGGTACAACTGCTTTTAAACATTGTTCAATCGAATTAAAATGTGCAGCAACCATAATACTTTCTTTTGGTTGCAACTCATCAAGTTTTAATGTAATCTCTGTAGTAAAAGCCAAAGTGCCCTCGCTCCCAGTTAACAATTCACACATATCGAATTGCCTATTACCGCCAAAAACATCAGCATTTACAAGTTCATCGATGGCATATCCCGTGTTTCTGCGGTGTATTTCAGGTTTCGGGTAATTAATTTTTATATTTTGCTGTACCTCAGATGATTTGAGTTCTTCATAAATCATCTTATAAATATGGCCCTCTAAAGAATTATGTTTGGTTTTTTCATAAAATTCGTTCTCAGAGATAGCCTCAAATATAGCCTCAGTCCCATCGCTCAATATCGTTTTAAGTTTAGCTATTTTATCTCTTGTAACGCCATATTTGATTGATGTTGTCCCAGAAGAGTTGTTTCCAACCATGCCACCAACCATACAACGATTAGAAGTAGATGTATTCGGTCCAAAAAACAAACCGAATGGCTTTAAATGGTTATTAAGTTCGTCTCGAATAACACCAGGTTGAACAGTTACCGTTTTGTTGACTTCATCGATATTGAGTATGCGCGTAAAGTATTTAGAAACATCTACAACAATCCCCTCTCCTACACATTGACCTGCAAGGGATGTTCCAGCCGTTCTTGGGATTAAAGATGTATCAAGTTTCTTAGCAAAAGAAATTAATAGTTGGAGGTCGTTAATGCTCTTCGGATACGCTATAGCTAGTGGTAACTTTCTATAAACTGATGCATCGGTAGCATATATTGATTTGGTTAAGGTATCGGATAGTAATTCTCCTTCAAGCTTTGCATTTAACTGCTTTAGCACATCATTTTTTATCATGGCTAAATTTAAAGTTTATTGTCCAATATTAACAAAAGTTTATCGTTATAATTTAACATTTCGATATGTTAAAATTTTAATTTTACATCAAACAAAAAACTTAAAACTCATGAAAAAATTATTTGTATTTGGCTTAGCAGTATTAGGATTCGTTTTTACCCTAGCAGCTCAAGATATATCACCAAATGCCATAGGACTAAGATTAGGAGACAGTAATGCTTTAGGTGCAGAAGTATCTTATCAAAGAGCTTTGGGAGATAATAATCGCCTTGAATTAGATTTGGGGTGGAGAGATGGTAATAATTATGATGGGATAAAATTAGCTGGGGTGTATCAGTGGGTATGGGCTCTTGATGGAAATTTCAATTGGTATGCTGGATTCGGCGGTGGTTTAGGAGCATTCAGTTACACTGACAACCAATCTGATGAAGACGATAGTGATTCTTTTTTCTTTGTTGCTGGGAATATTGGTATTGAATATGATTTCGACATCCCGTTATTATTGTCGTTGGATTTTAGACCTGAAATAGGATTTGGAGATGACCAACGTGACAACAATGACCTAGATTTTGATGTTGCACTTGGTATACGCTATCAGTTTTAAATTAGCATCCAAATAAATATTTTTAAGCGCCTTTATCAAGGTGCTTTTTTTTATTTTTATAAGATGGAGAAAACGCTAGCTATTATGGCTGCTGGAATGGGAAGTCGCTACGGTGGTTTAAAACAATTGGATGCAATTGATGAAGAAGGCCAATCGATAATCGATTTTTCAATCTATGATGCCGTAAAGGCTGGATTTAATCATATCGTATTTATTATTAGAAAAGAATTACATGAAACCTTTTCAGAACGTTTTAGCCATTTACAATCAAATAGTATAAGTGTTTCTTTTGTTTATCAAGTAATATCAGATATTCCAGAAGAATTTTCTAATATTTCGAGAAATAAGCCTTGGGGCACAGGTCATGCATTGCTATCACTTAGATATACAATTAAGAACAGTTTCGCTTTAATAAACGCTGATGATTTTTATGGTAAGGAATCTTTTCAAGTCCTTCATGATTCTTTGTATAATTCAATGCAAGATGACACCTATTTTATGGTAGGTTTCAAGCTCAAAAACACACTATCACATTTTGGCTCCGTATCTAGAGGTGAGTGTTATATCAATAAGGACAAACTTCTGGAAAAAATCATAGAGCGAACAAAGGTTGAAAAGAAAGGATTGGACATTAAATATATTGATGACAACAACTCTTCAATTACATTAAATGAAAACACCATAATATCTATGAATTTCTGGGGATTCACACCATCAATTTTTGAATACGGTGAATCTATGTTCGAAAAATTTTTGGCAGATAATCACAGCAAGCCAAATAGCGAGTTTTACATACCTACCATAGTCAACGAATTAATAGAAGACAATACCGTTTCTGTTAAGGTTCTTAATACAGACAGTGTATGGCATGGCATAACTTACAAGAATGATAAAGTACACGTGCAAAATGCCATTGCCAATATGAAAGCAGCAAAAATATATCCTCAGAAATTATGGGTGTAAACAGTATAAAAAAAATATTTAATCTGTTTACACACAACCAAACCTATAAAAGCCATATTGCGTTAACCAGTGGTCATATAAATGACACTTATAAAATTGAAACCTTATCTGGCAATAATTTTGTTTTGCAACGAATTAATACAGACATTTTTCCTAATGTTGGAGAATTAGTCGATAGTAAAATTAATGTAAGTCGATACTTAAAAAGAAATAGTAGCTATAAAGTATCTGATTACATAAAAACTGAATCAGATAGCTACTTTAAAATTGATTTGAATGGTGACTCATGGACGCTTTCAACTTTCATAAAAGAGACAGCAGTATTTAGTTTTCCAGAAAACAGACAAATTGCTAGAGAATCAGGAAAACTATTAGCAGATTTTCACAAAAGTATTAAGGGTTACGATGTTTCAACGCTTTTCGAAATCATTCCAAATTTTCACAATTTAGCATTTAGGAGAAAACAATTTGAAGATGCGGTTAGCAATGCAAGCAAAGAGCTTCTCGAAAATGCTAAAAAAGAAATAGCCCAGATTGAAGCATATAGGGAAGATGCAGAATATCTTAATGAATTAAAAGCATCTGGAAAATTACCGTTAAGAGTTGTGCACAACGATGCCAAGCTATCCAACATGTTATTTGATAAGAATACTTTATTAGCATCAGCTATTATAGACTTTGACACTATTATGCCAGGAATTATCCATTATGATATTGGTGACGCCATTAGGTCTGTATGTGCTTCAGTTAATGAAAACGAAGCGGATATTTCTAAAATTGACTTTAATATAGATTTCTACAAAGCCTTTTTGGAAGGTTTTTTATCTATCATAGGCTCCGAACTAACAGATTTAGAAAAAGAAACCATTCCACTATCTATCAAGTACATGCTTTACGAGCAAAGCTTACGATTCTCAACGGATTATTTAAATGGCAACACTTATTATAAAGTTGACTATTCTAACCATAATCTGGTCAGGACTAAAAATCAATTAAAACTATTGAAAATTGTTAATGAACGTTATAAAGAAATAAAAGAAATTACCTCTAATCTATTAGCAATGAATTAAGCTTTACAGCGACATGCATTTTGTTAATGTTTGTTCATAGATGGCTTCATACTGAGGGACTATTTTGTTGATATCGAATTTAGAAGCTTCAACTTTAGCATTTTTCTTAAATTCATTCAACCTTTCACCATCAGAGAGCATGTACAATGCATTCTTCACCATATCGTCTATATCGCCTACATCGCTTAAAAATCCTGAAACTCCAGGCACATTTACTTCCGGGATGCCACCTGTATTACTAGAAATTACAGGAACTTTAGAAGCCATTGCCTCCAAGGCAGCTAATCCGAAGCTCTCAGTTTCAGAAGGCAATAAAAACAAATCAGAAAAACAAAGAATTTTGTCTATCTCATTACTTTTCCCAAAGAAAACTACCTTTTCCGTAATCCCTAATGACTCACACAACTCTTCAGCCATCTCTCTTTCTGGGCCTTCACCAACTAGCATTAATTTTGCTGGTATTTGCTTTTGAATACCATAGAATACTTTAATAACATCTGCAATTCTCTTTACAGGTCTTAAATTACTTATATGAGTAATGATTTTTTCGTCTTCAGACGCCATCATGTCACGCTGACAATCTGTAAACTCATGATTATATTTAGAAAAATCAATGAAATTTGTAATGACTTCGATATCGTTATTAATATCAAACAAACGTAAGGTGTCATCCTTAAGACTCTGTGATACTGATGTTACCGCATCTGATTTGTTAATACTGAATGTTACTGCTGTTTTATAAAAAGGATGGCTTCCAACTAAGGTAATATCAGTTCCGTGTAGCGTCGTTACAATTGGCACATATATACTTTCTTCCCTCAGCATTTTTTGAGCCATATACGCAGCATAGGCATGTGGAATCGCATAGTGGACATGTAGCACTTCAATATTATGAAGCTTCACCATATCAACCAATTTACTGGATAACGCTAATTCATAAGGCTGATAATGGAATAAAGGATATTCCGGCACATTTACCTCATGGAAATGCACTTTATTACTTAACAACTCTAATCTAACAGGCTGCTTATATGTAATAAAGTGTACTTCGTGTCCTCGTTTGGATAAAGCCAAACCAAGTTCTGTGGCCACAACTCCACTACCTCCAAATGTTGGGTAACAAACTATTCCTATCTTCATTATTCTATAATTGCTTCGTAAATTAATCTTTGTATTTCCGTTCTTACACCTTCTCTCAATAGTTTGTTATTAGTCATGTTTGGATAGGTTCTATTAGCTAAAAACACATACACAATTTCTTCTTCTGGGTCAGCCCAAGTATAAGTGCCTGTAAAACCAGAATGTCCAAAACTACTATCAGAAACACATCCACATGTTGGTCCTGTCTCTCCTAATTGAGGCTTATCAAAACCTACACCTCTTCTATTTCTTCCATCCTCGAAATAACGCTTAGTAAATTTGTCTATAGTTTCACGCTTAAAATAACGCTTGCCTCCATAAAACCCTTTCTGCAAATACATCTGCATTATTTTAGCAACATCATTTGCCGTACTAAAAACACCTGCATGACCACCCACTCCACCTTGCATCGCAGCACCCATGTCGTGAACATAACCATGGACTTGTTTATGCCTGAAATAACTATCTTCTTCTGTCGGCACAATTTGGGTATCACTAAATTTAGAAGATGGATTATAGGTTGTATAATTTGCTCCCAAAGGCCTATAGAAATGTTGTTGCACTAATTCGTCCAAAGATTGGTTATAATGTTTCTCTATATACTGTTTCATCATATAATAAGGGAAGTCGCTATACCTATATCTCAAATTATCCAATAATTCCGATTCCTTAATTATTTTATTAATGGAATCTTTATAATCAGACCTTAAATATAAATCGTTAGTCACTTTTATATTATAACCCTTACTCTGTGTTTTTCTGTAATATTTAGGCAATGGTTTTCTCGTAACTGAATCAATTGTTTTGGCGTAGAAAGGCTCCCAAGGTCTTAATCTCGCATAATGTGACAAAATTGTCTTAACTGTCATTTTACTCTTATTACTATACCTGAGAGACGGGATTAACTGTCCTAATGGTGTATCAAGAGACAGTATTCCTTGCTCTTCTAACTCCATAAGAAGAGGTACTGTTGCCAATATTTTTGTAAGTGAGGCAACATCATACAAATCGTCAGATTGAACAACCTGAGGGTTGTCATAAGTATGTGTGCCAAAGTTCTTATTATAAACAACCTTACCTTTCCTGGCGATTAACAATTGTATACCGGGCGTCATTAATGAGTCCACTGCCAATTGAGCAAGTGAGTCAACTCTTTTTAGTTTTTCTGAGCTCATTCCAACGCGCTCAGGCAAACCATAGCTTAATGTTTCAATTGCATTAGGATGTAATCCCGTTCCAACCCTCAAATTAGCTCCAGTTGTCACAGGGAAAACACCTTTGGCTGGAATAGCACCAAATATTAGTTGAGCAGATTTCTCTTGAGATATTTTACTGTTTTGATAACTTACTACAACGCCCTCAAAATTAGTAAAGGTCTTTATATCCAATAAAGCATAAGGTCTAACGAATATGTCTAAGACAACTGTATTTGTTCTAGCTATTTCGTATAACCAAACTAATTCTTTGGTTGTAAATTCAAAAGGCTTCCATGGGTGATCGTTTGACCTATGTAACCCAACTATAACCGTATTATAGGATTGCAATTTTTTTAGCATTTCATCAAGCCTATCGGCTTGTACCTTATGTACTTTGGTGTATTTCTTTAATTCATTATAAAAATCCGAACCGTCATCATCTCCCATAGGTACATAAGCAATGGATTTTGTATCTAAATTACGAAGTGGTAATAACTCATTCTGGTTAGAGACCACTGTAATAGCATTCTCCATGAGCTCTTCGTATAGGAGGTCATCTTTAAGGCGATTCAAATCATTATAAAGATTATTTATTTCAATAGGCTTATAATTGTTTAGACCAACTTTATATTTGGCCATCAATATTTTTTTAACTGAATGTGCCAATCGTTCTTCAGTAATTTTTTCTTTATAAAAGGCTTCAACGATTTTGTCTATTCCTTTTGCAGGGTCTTCGGATATAAGCAAGACATCGTTACCAGCCAAAAAAGCTGCTAAATCAACATCTGCAGAGTCATCGTAATTTGATACACCTTTCATTTCGAGTGCATCTGTAAAAATCAATCCATTAAATTGAAGGCTGTCTTTTAATAAATTAGTCACTATATTTTCGGATAGTGAGGAAGGAAAGCCATTCCTACTTTCTAAACTTGGTACGTTTAAGTGCGCCACCATCACACTTGAAAGGCCTTTATCTAT
>CALDUJ010000171.1 GCA_937923735.1 uncultured Flavobacteriaceae bacterium
ATTATGAGAGGCAGTAAACTCAAGATTAGATTATTAATTGGTCTAGCAATTGTAGCTTTTGCATTTGTAAGAAAATGCAATCAAAAACAAGAAAATCCATATACTGGTAGGACACAAACAATTAACATGACACCAGAGCAAGAAATTGCGATAGGTCTGCAGAGTGCACCACAAATGGCACAACAACATGGTGGCTTATATCCTGACCAAAAATATCAAGCATTAGTTGACCAAGTTGGAAATAAATTGATACAATCTAGTATGGCAAGAGAGACGCCATACCAATATGAATTCCATTTATTGGCAGATCCAAACACTATTAATGCATTTGCATTACCTGGAGGCCAGATATTTATAACCTATGCGCTATTTTCTAAATTAGAAAATGAATCTCAGCTGGCTGGTGTTCTTGGTCATGAAATTGGTCATGTATTAGGAAAACATTCTGCAGAACGTATTGCTGAATCTGAATTTTGGAGAACGGCAACTATGGGAGCTACGGTAGGTGCAGATATGGGAGGCTTAATTAGTGGCATAGGTCAAAACACGCTACTAAAAAATGGACGTGGGGATGAATTAGAAAGTGATGACCTAGGCGTTCGTTTTATGATGCGTGCAGGATATAATCCAGAAGAAATGATTGGTGTGATGCAAATTCTTAAAGCTGCTGCAGGACCTAATCGCGTCCCAGAATTTCAAAGCTCCCACCCAGACCCGGATAATCGCATTGAAAAAATTAGAGAATCTATAGAAAAATATAGAGGGTATTAATAAAAAAAGCCTTGTCTCCACAAGGCTTTCTGACTAACTAACTCAAAGAAAAGTTTTATCCTTTTCTTGATAAGGTCGACTCTATAAGAGTCATTGCTTCTTTAGCATTAGATTGTTTTGCATATTTTAATGCAGTCATACTTTTATCTGATCTAATTTTTAGATTTGCTCCTTTAGCAATTAATAATTCCAAAATTTCTACACGGTTGTATTTTGCAGCATACATAGCTGGAGTCATACCGTTAGATCTCCTATTCACATTTTCTCCAAGGTCAATAAGCTTTTTAACTGTTTCAATATCGCCTTTAGCTATTGAAGCACAGAAAGAATTTACTTGATTAACAGCTTCGATTTTAAGGTTCGAAATATCTTCAATAGAAGATGTTGCACTTACAGTTGCGATTGAACAACTTAATGCGATTGCTGAAATAATTAACGTTTTTTTCATGATGAAAGAATTTAATTGATTAATGAAATGTTTTTGATTATAGTTAGAAGACGACCGAAATCAAATAGCGTTACACGATAAAATGATAAATAACACTTAATTAACACTATTAACTTTCATTTAACAGTCTTAAAATTAATACATTGCCATTTTGGCAAAAAAGCGCATATATAAATGAATAATTCTTAAAACAGCTATTCTACTTAGAGAATTTTGCTTTCGTGTAAGATTGAACAATGCAAACTCTCTATCTTTGATTACAACAAAGAAAAAACATGAATAAAAAAGTCATCCTAATGATACTTGATGGTTGGGGAAAATCTCCAGACCCAAAAGTATCTGCCATCGATAGTGCTGAAACTCCATTTATAGATTCGCTTTACGAAAACTATCCCAGTGCTGAATTGCGCACAGATGGTTTACATGTAGGACTACCGGAAGGTCAAATGGGAAATAGTGAAGTAGGGCATATGAATCTTGGAGCTGGTCGTATAGTATATCAAGATCTAGCAAAAATAAATCTGGCGGTTAAAAATAATACTTTAGGCAAGGAACCCGCTTTGGTGGACGCGTTTCAGTATGCAAAAGATAATGACAAAGATGTTCATTTTTTGGGCCTATTAAGCGATGGCGGTGTTCATTCCCATATCAATCATTTAAAAGCATTAATTACATCAGCAGATACATTTGGTTTGAAAAAGACTTATGTCCATGCATTTACAGATGGTCGTGATGTTGACCCAAAATCGGGTTACGGTTTTGTGATGTCCTTGCAAGAACATTTAGAAAAAACTGAAGGAAAACTTGCCTCAGTTACAGGACGCTATTATGCTATGGATCGCGATCAACGTTGGGAGCGTGTGAAATTAGCCTATGATGCTTTGGTTAATGGCATTGGTAAACATACTAAGAACGCAGAGAAATCCATTCATGAGAGTTACGAAGAAGGTATTACTGATGAATTTATCAAACCACTAGTAATGGTGGACAACAATAACGACCCAGTAGCTCTTATAAAAGAAGGAGATGTCGTCATTTTCTTCAATTTCAGAACTGATAGAGGAAGGCAACTAACAGATGCTTTAACCCAAAGAGATTTCCATGAACAGAATATGCATAAGCTGGATTTACATTATGTAACTATGACTAATTATGATGAGTCATATAAAAACATCAATGTCGTATTTAATAAAGATAATCTAGTAGATACTTTGGGTGAAGTATTAGCCAAACATGGTAAAAAACAAATTCGCATTGCCGAAACAGAAAAATACCCTCATGTAACATTCTTCTTTTCAGGCGGTCAAGAAATACCTTTTGCTGGAGAAGAACGTATTTTAAGGAACTCACCAAAAGTTGCTACCTACGATCTTAAACCAGAGATGAGTGCCTATGAATTACGTGATGCATTAATCCCCAAACTAAAAAAAGGTGAGACAGATTTTGTTTGTTTAAATTTTGCCAATGGTGATATGGTCGGACATACTGGCGTTATGGATGCAGCAATAAAAGCATGTGAAGCCGTTGATGTTTGTGTTAAAGATGTTATTACCGCAGCATTAGAAAATAATTACACCACATTGCTAATTGCAGATCATGGAAACTGCGAGACGATGATAAATCCAGATGGTACTCCTCATACAGCTCACACGACAAATCCTGTACCAATCATTTTAGTTGACAAAGAATTAAAAACCATAAAAAATGGAATTTTAGGAGACATGGCTCCAACTATTTTAAAACTCATTGGATTACCAAAACCAGATGCAATGACTCAGGAATCATTGATTTAAATCAAAAAACAATGAAAAATAACATCTATTTTTTTATAAAAACGATAAGAAAATCAATAGAATAGTAAAATCACCTATTATATTACTTGAAAAAGATTGATCCCTATCTTGACTGGACAAGAGTACAAGCACACCTACGCTGACTAATTATTTTGTCGTATTTTTGCGCCATAATAATCCCGAATGATAGCCCAAAACAAATTAATAATAGCAGTTGACTTTGATGGTACAATAGTAGAGGATGCCTATCCCGGTATTGGTGACCCAATGCTATTTGCTTTTGAAACCCTAAAGAAACTACAAGAAGAAGGGCATCGTCTTATTCTTTGGACTTACAGACATGGCAAGAGATTGGATGAAGCTGTTGAATTCTGCAGGAGTAAAGGCATAGAATTTTACGCAGTCAATAAGAGTTTTCCAGAAGAGCAATTTACTGGTAAGGAAGCTAGCAGGAAGATTCATGCAGACTTCTTTGTAGATGACCGTAATATTGGAGGCTTTAATGGTTGGGGTATAGTATATCAGCAATTATCAGGTAACTCAATGGGTATGGTAAAACCGCCAAAGAAAAAGAAAAAAGGGTTTTTTAGATTTTAGTATAATGATTATAGTAAAAACTCGAGAAGAAATTGAATTAATGCGAGAAAGTGCATTAATAGTCTCTAAGACTTTAGGTATGCTTGCTTCTGAAGTAAAACCTGGTGTTACAACGCTTCAATTAGATACTTTAGCTGAAGAATTTATCAGAGACCATGGAGCTATTCCTGGGTTTTTGGGTCTATATGATTTTCCAAATACGCTTTGTATGAGTCCTAACGAACAAGTCGTTCATGGATTTCCTACAAAAGAGCCACTAAAAGAAGGTGATATTATATCAATTGACTGCGGAGCTATTAAAAATGATTTTTATGGTGATCACGCATACACTTTTGCTGTTGGAGAGATAGATTCTGAAACGGAAAAACTATTACAAATAACCAAAGAATCCTTATATGTTGGGATAAGAGAACTTAAAGTAGGAAATCGTGTGGGAGATGTTGGTTACGCTATCCAGCAATATTGCGAGAATCATGGTTATGGAGTTGTCCGAGAATTGGTAGGTCATGGATTAGGAAGAAAAATGCACGAAGACCCTGAAATGCCAAATTATGGCAGACGTGGTCGCGGTAAGAAATTTATCGAAGGTATGGTAGTAGCCATTGAACCAATGATAAATATGGGTACGCATCGTATACGCCAACATGCAGATGGTTGGACCATTACTACTTTAGATAAAAAACCTAGTGCACACTTCGAGCATAATGTAGCTATAGTCGATGGAAAACCAGAATTACTATCAACCTTTGGCTACATATATGAGGCACTGGGTATTGAAAGTGATGAGGAAGTAGAATTTAGGCAGAACAATTTGGTTCTTTAGTTATTACACAAAGAAACTCAGAGGTTTTCGCTGAGCTACGCAGAGAAATTATGGACAATAAATTAACTCAAAAAATAATTGGAGCGGCTATTGATGTTCATCGGTCGCTTGGACCAGGGTTACTGGAATCTGCTTATCAAGAATGTTTGTTTTATGAACTTAAATCAATGGGCTTAAAAGTTGTTAAAGAAATTGGACTTCCCATTATCTACAAAGAAGTAAAACTAGACCACGGCTACAGGATAGATTTATTGGTAGAAAATCAAGTTGTTATTGAGTTAAAAACAGTTGAAACGTTTACTGACGTACATTCTGCTCAAATCTTAACTTATATGAAGTTAGGAAATTATCCTTTAGGCTTATTAATCAATTTTCATACTAAGCTTTTAAAAAACGGAATAAAGCGATTTATTAATACACCTCAGTGAATCTTTGCGGATTCTCTGTGAAACTCAGCGTAATAATTTGAAAAAACTCTTCAAAATAATTTTAAACACAATTCCCAGGCCATTGCTTATTAGGTTAAGCTATGTAGCAAGACCAATCTTAGCGTTTTTTTTGAGTGGAAATAAGTTTACCGACCCAATCGACGGAAAGAGTTTTAAAAGCTTTTTACCTTATGGTTATGGAACACAACGTAATAATGTATTATCTCCTTCTACGCTCTCTTTAGAACGGCATAGATTACTTTGGCTTTATTTAAAGAACAAAACAGATTTCTTTACTACGCAAAAAAAAGTGCTTCATTTTGCACCTGAACAGGCATTTTATAAGCGTTTCAGAAACATGAAGCATTTAGATTATACAACCACAGATTTAAATTCGCCTTTAGCGGATGTTAAAGCCGATATATGTAACCTTCCATTCGATGACAATACATATGATATCATTTTTTGCAATCATGTTTTAGAGCATATACCTGACGATACAAAAGCCATGCAAGAATTATATCGTGTATTAAAACCAGGTGGCATGGGAATTTTTCAAATACCTCAAGACCTGTCGAGAGCAACTACTTTTGAAGATAACACTATAACTGACAAAGCTGAACGCGCTAAAATATTCGGACAGTATGATCATGTGCGTGTTTATGGTAGGGACTATTTTGATAAACTGCGACGTATTGGTTTTAATGTAGATGAAGTTGACTATACTTCAAACCTTACAGAAGAGGAAGTCACCAAATATTGTTTAGCAAAAGGAGAGATTATCCCTGTGGTTAGCAAGTAGATTTTTCAATCCCTTCCGTCTTCAATTCTTTGAATTGAACCCATACCGAAGCAAGTTCGGCACAGGCTCTTCCCTTGAGCAAGGGAAGGAACAAGCCCCATTTATATTTTAGTTAGTTGGAAACCCATTTAAAGCTAAAGTCTCCAGTTCATTATTGTCATTTTCAAAGACCAAAAACACTTTAAGCTCTGGGTGAGCCTCTAAAAATGTTTTTACTTTCTCAATACCCATAGCTTTAAAAGCAGTAGCATAAGCATCAGCTGTCATACAATCTTCAGCAATAACAGATATACTTAATAAGTTTGTCTTACTAGGATAGCCAGTTTTAGTGTCGATAATGTGCGTATAACGATTTCCGTTTTCATCGACTTTAAATTTTCTATATGAGCCAGATGTTGCCATTGATTCATTTTGTAATGCCAGAGCCAAAACATAATCATTTTTAGCGCTAAGACCATCAAATCTTGGTTTTTGTACTCCAACTCTCCAAGTACTTTGTTTTTCTATATTTATTCCTTTAGCTCTTAACTCTCCTCCGATTTCTACCAAGTAATTATTAACGTTCTTCGATTCAAGAAATTCAGAAATCACATCAACAGCATAGCCTTTGGCGATAGCATTAAAATCTATAAAAGTGTTTTTAGGCTTAGTAATGTTATTATGCGCTCTAATTACTTTATCTAGCCCAACAAACTGCATCAAACTATCAATCTTTAAACTATCTAATGTTTCTATTCTCCCTTCTGGTCCAAAATCCCAAGCATTTACAACTATCCCAATGGTTGGGTCGAAAGCTCCGTCAGTTTTTGTATAAACATCTCTAGATGTCTCAAGCACGTTCCTAAAGTGATTGTCAACAACGTTATTTTCATTTCTATTCAATTTGGAAATATCAGAATTCTCAATATATGTTGACATA
>CALDUJ010000172.1 GCA_937923735.1 uncultured Flavobacteriaceae bacterium
GTGAGTTTTGAGATGGTTTCAGTTGATAATTCTTTTGTTGCTTGAACAGCAAAAACTTTACTGTTTTGGTTTCCGAAGAAGTGAATCATTAGGCGTTAATTAGTGTTGTTTTTTAGAAAGTTCAAATTTACCATTTTTCATCGTATTAATTGGATAAATGGAACAACATAAATAGGAGTTATTCACGATGTTTTAAACATAAAAAAAGCGACTCGTTTGAGCCGCTTTGAATTTATTGTCTTATAAGTTTTTTGGTTATGGTACCTAAATCAGTTTTGACTTTTACTAGGTAAACACCTCTATTAAGTTCTGATATATTTAGGTAATAACTTGAGCTTCCTATGTTTGTGTTGATGACTCTTTTTCCCAACACGTTAAAAATCTCTACACTTGCTTCAGTTTTTGAGTCGATGTAAAGAAGATTGTCCTTAACAGGATTAGGATAAATGCGAGTGGTGTTCAACATTTCCGAATCTCTACTAAGAGTGCTGGTGTGCATGCCTATATCGCTTACTGTATTGGATGCATAGCTATCCCATTCATCAAATAATTCAAATTGAATAGTCGGACTCGATATGGTGCTTTTTCTTCGGAGGGTTACATTACTTGCAAAATTTGAGGCATCACCAAATTCTCCAATTATGTCTATTAAAACATCGTTTTTAAACAAGCCAATAGGGTCATTTCCATTAAATGTCATTGGTGTTGAGTTAGGTACTCCCAAATCTGCTTCAGCTTGTAATGTTGCGTCGGCTGCATCTGAATTTATAATTACGTAAACATCATCAGCTGCAATTGTTCCAGATAAATTCAATGGTGCTTCCCATGAACCTCCTCCATTGCCATCACGTTTAATACTATAAACTGAAAGGTCAACTGGTGCACCTGTAAGGTTTACTATTTCTAGAGCTTTATTGAAACCACTGCCTTCTACATACTCTGAGAAAAACAAATCTGTTCCACCACTTGAGGGAGCTGTGGTTGTTTCGCAGGCTGTATTACTAGCTGTTGACGTGTTTCCAGATCCATCATTTGCATATACTGTAAAGCAATAGTTCGTTTCGCTATTTAATCCTGTTGCAGTTAAGCTTGAGGTGGATGTAGTGTAGGTATTTACACCATCTAGATAAACATCGTAGGATGCAACGCCTATATTATCTGTAGAAGCAGTCCAACTTAAATTAATTGAATTTGATGTAGGGCTTGACGCCATTAAGTTAGTTGGAGCAGTTGGAGCCTCGGTGTCTGTACCTGTGTTACCATTCCATCTATCCTCTGCAGCTGGTCCTCCCCAAATAACTGTAGCTATGTATGGGTTATCGATAAATGGATTTCGATTTCCTTGAACATTAGTAATTACTGTATTTCTATTGATTTCGAAGTTAGATACAGGGTCTTCAGCATTCCATTGAAGGAATAAACTTAAAGATCCAACATCAGCAAATGGCTCATTGTATCTTAAGTTCATATACAGCATCATACGCGCTACATCACCTTTCCATTCATCCCCTGGATACCAAGTACTTCCTTGGTCAGCATAGCTGCCTGAGCCAGTTCCAAAAGGTTTATTGCCTCTGTTGCTATTAATAGTTATGTCGCAACTTCTTAAATGATGCAAATCTCCTTTAGGAGCATCTTCCGTAAGTAATGATTGTGGATATACATGTTCAGTATTGAATGTCTGTGGCGTATTAGGATTGCTTCCAGATAGCCATTCGTCGTCACTTCTACTTTCACTAGAGTACATTAAAATAACATTATCAGCGTTGGATAAATCTTCATCAGCATCGTACAAATATGCATGACGCTGTGCATAAGACAAAATGTTAGTATGTTTTGCTATGGTTTCTATAGCAAGATCATCATATAGTGTTGTTCCTGTGGATGAAAAATCAACACCGCTATAGTACGATTGGAGTTCAGCAGGTGGAGTTAACTGGGCAAAAGCGAAACTGGTAATTAATAAAGATAGTAAGTAGATGTGTTTCATTAGGCTTGTTTTTTTCGTTCTAATAATGCCATATAAAATCCGTCGAATCCAGACTTATGAGCAAAAATGCTTTTTTCTTTTATAAAGGTAAAATCTTTTCCTGACTCCGATGTTAAAAAAGACTTAACTTGTTCTTGATTTTCTGAGGGTAAAACAGAACATGTTGCATATACAAGCTTTCCGCCCTCTTTTACCATTCTTGAGTATTGGTTTAATATGTCTCTTTGTGTTTTCTTAATGCGCTCTAAAAATTCTTGCTCAAGATTCCATTTCGTTCCAGGGTTGCGTTTGAGAACACCTAGTCCGGAACAAGGAGAATCAATTAAAACGCGGTCGGCTTTGTCGTAAAGTTTTTTAATCACTTTGGTCGACTCGATATGTCTCGGCTCGATATTATGAGCACCGTTACGACGCGCACGACGCTTCAGCTCTTTAAGCTTGTTATCGTAGATGTCCAAAGCAAT
This sequence comes from uncultured Flavobacteriaceae bacterium, assembly GCA_937923735.1. GTDB lineage: Bacteria > Bacteroidota > Bacteroidia > Flavobacteriales > Flavobacteriaceae > JABABD01. The sequence goes on from CALDUJ010000172.1 coordinate 2,455, forward strand.
TATTTGACCTTTGTTTTCCATTAGAGCCGCTAAATGAAGTGTTTTTCCGCCAGCACCTGCGCAAGCATCTACAACACGCATTCCAGGTTTTACCTCCAAAAACTCTGCCACAAGTTGAGAAGATGCATCCTGCACTTCGAATAATCCATTTTTAAAAGCATCTGTTGTAAACACATTACTGCGCTCAGCTAGTTTCAATGCAGAGGGGTGGTTTTTTATAAATTCGGTTTCTACATCAATATCAAAAAGTTCAGCTTGCAGTTTCTCCTTAGTTGTTTTTAGGGTGTTGGCTCTTAGAATAACAGCTGCCTGTTGGTTAAGTGCAGCAATTTCTTTTGTCCAAATATCATCGCCAAGCTCTTTAGCGCCTAATTCATCTATCCAGTCAGGAATAGACTCACGGATTTTGCGTGTTTTTGAGAGTTCATCAAAGCGTCCTTTTATTCGACGAGTAGGCGTGTTTTCAAAGTATTTCCAATCTGGAAGTGTGATACCTTTTAATGTAGCCCACACTGCAAAAATTCGCCATAAATCATCACGTCTAAAAGGCTCTTTAACTTCAGCAATTTCAGCATAAAGACGTTTCCAACGTACAATATCATAGGTAGTCTCAGCAACAAAGCCACGATCTCTACTTCCCCAACGTTTATCTCGTTTTAATAATTGTTGTACAACCTTATCGGCATATTTGCCTTCATTAAAAATGAGGGTTAATCCATCGATAACTGCAAAGCATAAATTTCTGTGTAATCGCATGTCTTTTAGTAAGGCTGCAAAGGTACGTTTTAATGTTTATTTGTTTTAAGACTTTATAAGTTTATTCAAAACACTTTTCTATTTTTATCAAAACTGAAAACGCAATATTTTTGATGAGCAAGTTATATTATCAAATTGCATCTAAACTAATACCATCAATAGCATTTATTTGACCGAGAACGAATTTATAGAGAGACTACGTAATCGCAGAGCTGATGCTTATGGTAAGCTAATCGATGATTTTCAACAAAAAGTATTTGCCACTTGTATCTCCTTTGTACCAAATAAGGAAGATGCCGAAGACATAGCACAAGAAGTCTTTATTGAGGTTTTTAACTCGATTCATAAGTTCAAAGAAAAGTCTAGCTTATCCACTTGGATTTATAGAATATCTACGAACAAATCTTTGGAATTTATAAGAAGACGAAATGCTAAAAAGCGATTCGGATTTATGCAATCAATACTGGGCAGCGAAACACCTGTTGATAGGAGTAATTACTTTACAGAGTTTAATCATCCGGGAATTATATTAGAGAATAAAGAAAAAAGCGAAACCTTGTTTCATGCAATCAATCAATTGCCTGAAGCGCAAAAAGTGGTGTTTACACTTTGTAAGATAGATGACAAAAGCTATCAGGAAATTAGTGATATAACACAGAAGAGCATACCTTCAGTTGAGTCTCTAATGTTTAGGGCTAAGAAGAATTTACAGAAATTATTAGAAGATTTTTATAAAAATGAGAACTAACGCAAGTTTTTGAAGGATATGACATCTAAAATAGTATAGTATGAAAACAGAAAAAAACATACAAGATAAAGTAGAACAGACATTTAATGTTCTAGAAGCTATGGATAAAGCTTCCGTGTCTCCTTTTTTTAAGGACCAAACCATGCGACGTTTGTTTACTGAAGAGGAGAAGCAAAATGTTTGGCCTTGGTTTACACCAAAATTACAGTTTGGAATCTTAGTTGCTATTGTCGTTTTGAATTTTTTGGCTTTTACCCAAACAGATTCAGATTCAATCAGCGAAGATGCTATTGAAGATTTTGTGACAACCTACGAACTTTCTGACGAAGACGAGTCTTCGCTGTTTTATTAATTGTAGAAGATTATGAAAAAAAATACACTTTTATACTTGTTACTCATCGTATTGCTCTTGGCAAATGGTTTTTTTCTTGTCAAACATTTTGGAGACAAACCAGACCATAGGGTTAGAGCTAAAACCGAAAGAAGAGGACCAAATAATTTTATAGCTAGGCAATTAGATTTTAACGAATCTCAAATACAGCAATTAAAGGACCTTAAATTAGGACACAGAGAGGATATGATGGCTTATGATAATGATATTAAGGTTTTGAAGAATAAGTTTTTTGACAACATATCTAAAGAAAATGTAACTAAATCTGAAATAGACTCTTTAGCAACCTTAATAAGTGAAAAAGAAAAGCTGAAGGACATTGAGCTGTTTAATCATTTTAGAGATATTCGTGAGATATGCAACGACAATCAGAAATCAAGATTCGAATCTATTATAAAGAAGGCAGTTAATAGAGATAGAAGGCGAGGGCCTAAAGGGTCATCAAGAAAACATGATGGTCCACCACCACCGCGACATTGATTTACTACAAATATTTTAATTCCATAAATAATAATATCTTAAAAGTTATGAGTCCCAAAAAAATTATTCTTTACACATTCATTATTTCAACCTTTATTGCTTGTTCAAGTGATAACAACAGTCAACCTGATGATGATTTGCAAGTAATAAAACCTAATATTTTATTGATAATTGCTGACGATATGGGATTGGATGCTACTCCTGGATATAATGTAGGTAGTGTCAAGCCAAATATGCCAAATTTACAGGGTTTAATCAATAATGGGGTAAGATTCAACAACCTATGGTCCAATCCCGTTTGTACACCAACTAGAGGAACCATTTTGACTGGAAAATATGGGTTTAGAACAGGCGTTTTAAAGGTAGACGATGATATGCCTACTTCAGAAACTTCAATTCAGGAATATCTGGACAATAATGGCTCGGTATAC
>CALDUJ010000173.1 GCA_937923735.1 uncultured Flavobacteriaceae bacterium
ATCTGAAGATGGAGAAGATTACAATGAAAAAGAAAAAGAAGTGATTAACAGGTGGAGCGTCACACCAAATGTTTCGCCTGTTTATTACAATTCTTTAGGAAAAGGGTCTTCAATTAACAGTCAATTCAATAACAACTCTAAAAGCGGTCAGCTTAATGTTGCTTATGGTGTAAATGCAAGTTATGCTATCACAAAAAAGTTAAGTGTTCGCTCTGGCATCAGTAATGTTAATGTTGGTTACAATACTAACGATGTGGTTGTCTATAATGCCTTAGGTGCTCAACCTAGTTTTGTAGCTGGAGTTCCAGATAATTCTACAGCAATGCGAAATCTTGATTTAAATGCTAACGTTCAAAGCGTTTCAATGATTAGTGGGAAAAACTTAGCTGTTTCGCAAATGCCAGAAATTATTGTGCAGAATTCTAATTCTTCAATAGACCAAGAGATGTCTTTCATTGAAATTCCTGTAGAATTAGAATATAAAATTTCTGATAAAAAAGTAGGGGTGAGCCTTATTGGTGGATTTAGCACCATGTTATTAAACGACAATAAAATATATGCCGATATGGGTAACGACCGCATGCTGCTAGGTGAAGCTAATAATATTAATAATGTAAGTTATAGTGCGAATTTTGGTGTTGGAGTAGGTGTAAAGGTTAGTGAAAAAATGAGCTTGAACTTTGAACCTACATTTAAGTATCAAATAAACACATTCAATAATACATCTGGAGATTTCAATCCTTATATAATAGGTGTGAACTCTGGATTAAAATTTAAGTTTTAGTTTTAGGTTAAATTGGTTAGATTTTGCGCGACCTTATAATAGGAAGCAATGATGAACGAAAAGCTGCTCCATGAACAAGAGCAGCTTTTTTTATGCTATTAACTCTTTTTCAAGCTCGTTTAGGATAATATTCCTAGCTTCCTTGTTAAGCTCTTTGGTATCATCGGTAGATAATTTTGATGTTTCAATGAACTTATGGATAATACATCTCATTTTCCCAGGACTCCCACTAAAAAAGGTATATGACCAACGCTTCTTATTATCTAAAAACGTAATTGGCACAATAGGTATTTTGTGATTGATTGCTAGCCTAAAAGCGCCATCCTTAAATTCATCTAAAACGACGGACAAATCATCCGGAACACCACCTTCTGGAAAAATACAGATACTTAATCCGGACTTTAACCTCCTTTGAGCTCTAAGGAAGACTGCCTTTCTGCTTTCTGGACTACTCCTATCAACAAGGATACAGGTTCTTTTGTAGAAAAATCCAAACAACGGAATTTTGGCAAGCTCTTTCTTGCCAACAAATACGAAAGGATTCTTTACAGAAACTAACATCAACATGATGTCTGCCATAGATGTGTGATTAGCAATAAACATATAGCTTTTATCCCTTTCGGGTGTTTGCTCTCTTACTATTTTATAATTAAAACCCATCCCAATTAAAATGAATTTAGCCCAAAATCGAGCTAGCTTAAAAAAATAAGGGTACCATTGCTCTCGAGAAATAGACAATAAAAGAATGGGAAAAAGGATGATTATAGGAAGCGCAATAAGGATGTAGAACCAAATACGATACAATGTCCAGAATATGTACTTGAATATAATCATGAACGCCAAAACTAAACATTTTTATTGAGCCTTTTTTGATTGATTGGTTTTGCTTAAATAAATTATCTTTGTCAGTGCAAAACAAAGATCAATAATCTATTAAAAAAGATCCCCGCCTACGCGGGGAATGTTATGGCAAGAATACTTACCGGAATACAGAGTACGGGCACGCCTCATTTAGGAAATATACTAGGCGCGATTATGCCTGCAATTAATATGTCTAGTGACTCGAAGAATGAGTCGTATCTTTTTATTGCCGATATGCATTCACTTACTCAAATAAAAGATGCAGATACATTAAGGCAAAATACTTATTCTACAGCTGCGGCTTGGTTAGCTTTTGGTTTAGATATTGAAAAAACGGTATTCTATAGACAAAGTGATGTACCCCAAGTCACAGAATTATCTTGGTATTTAAGTTGTTTCTTCCCATATCAGCGTTTAACTTTAGCTCATAGCTTCAAGGACAAAGCAGATAGGTTAGAAGATGTAAATGCGGGGTTATTTACGTATCCAATGCTCATGGCTGCTGATATCTTATTATATGATGCACATGTTGTTCCTGTAGGGAAAGACCAATTACAGCATCTGGAAATGACTCGTGATGTTGCCTCCCGTTTTCATGCCCAATTAGGGGAGACTTTTGTGTTGCCCGAAGCCGATGTACAAAAAGATACCATGTTAGTTCCCGGAACCGATGGTGCTAAAATGAGTAAAAGTAAAGGAAATACAATAGATATTTTCTTACCGGAAAAGAAACTGCGTAAGCAAATCATGTCTATTGCAACAGATAGCACGCCTTTGGAAGAGCCTAAAGATTGGCCAAACTGCAACTGTTTTGCGCTATATCGTTTATTGGCAACACCATCTCAAATTGATGCCATGAAAGCCAATTACGAAAAAGGTGGTTACGGTTACGGGCACGCCAAGCAAGCACTTTATGAGCTTATCCTTCATAAATTCTCAACTCAACGCAAACGCTATAATCACTATATGGCAAATCTTAACGAAGTGGATGCCGCATTAGCAATTGGGGCTGGCAAGGCGAAGTTGGTTGCTGATGATGTTTTAAGGCGGGTTAGAGAAAAGGTTGGGTATTAATTATGAATCTAATGGATTTTATTTTTAAACACTTTTGGCTTCTACTTATTGTAGCAACTTTTATTAATTCATTCATAATTAAATTTAATTCTAAAAAGTACATTTTAAAAAATTCTGATTTAGAGGAGGGTTATTCCAAACTTTTCAAAGGCATGCTTTTTTATTTAAATATTCCATGGCTAATTATGGGAATTGGAATGCTATTTGGAATGACAAAAAATTCGTTTGATTTTTTTAATCCTAAAGCAATGAACCCTATAGTTTTAACTTTTCATGGGTCAATAATTGTATTATGGGTTTTAAGCATTTGGTGGATTTATTTCAACAAAGGAGCTGAATTTCTTGCGAATCATCCAGGGGCTATACAAATTCAAGGCCCAGGAATAAAAAAAAATCTAACAGCAAAACAAATCAAAATGTTTTGGCCAATATTTATTTTAGGAGGTGTTTTTGGAATGTACCTAATGTGGACCTATTCTTTTGAAATATTACAGCCCTAAACGATTTCAAACTGCTTCCCTGGCAGAGGTCTAATCACACCTTTTAATTCCATATTCAATAAAATAGTAGCTACTCTAAACGTTGGCATATCGCAGCGTAATGCTATAACGTCTAATTGTTCTTTGCCATTATCTTTTAGGAAATTGTAAATCACTTTTTCATGTGTGTCGAGCTCCACAAAGAGTTTTTTCTGAACAGGTTTTGTCTGCGTTTCAATATTCCAATTCAAGATATAAGGTACATCTTCTGGTTTAGAGAGTAGGTGCGCCTTTTGATATTTAATCAAATTGTTACAGCCTGCACTCTGGCTGTCAGTTATTCTTCCTGGTACGGCAAACACTTCTCGATTATAAGAGTTCGCTATATCTGCAGTAACCAAACTTCCGCCTTTTTCGGCAGATTCAATAACAATGGTTGCTTCGCTAAGGCCTGCGATAATACGGTTTCGTTTTAAGAAATTATTTCTATCAAAGGTCGCGCTACTCCAAAAATCCGTAAAAAACCCACCATGTTTTTCGACATCAGCAACATATTTTTTATGCACTTTCGGATAAATCTGATTTAATCCATGAGCCAAACACCCTATGGTTTGCAAATTATGTTTCATGGCTGCTTTTTGAGCGGTGATATCTGTCCCGTAAGCAAATCCAGATACAATAATTGGGTTAAATGGTGATAAAGCTTCCACTAACTTCTCACAGACTGCAATACCGTGCGTTGTAATCTTCCTTGCACCCACAATACTTATAATGCGTTGTTCCTTTAAATTGATATTTCCAGACTGAAATAATAATATCGGTCCATCTATACAATGCTTTAGCCGTTCTGGGTAACTATCATCCGTAAAATACTGACAAACTATGTTGTTTTCTTTAATGAATTTTAATTCTTCTTCAGCTTCAAGCAGGTGTCGTTTTTCAAAAAGGTCGCTTATGATAATGCTGCCAACACCATCCAATTTCATCAGATTTTGTTTCTTTTCTTTCAGTACAGCTTCGGCAGAACCGCAATGTGCAATCAACTTTTTTGCAGTAATATCCCCAATTTTAGAGACATTCTGTAAAGCGAGTACATAAATTAGTTCTTGATCTGTCATCCTAACATTTTGAAATTCAGACCGCAAAATAAAGAATTTTCGCAGTGTTAATAACTCCTTGCGCCGACCTTTTATCAGCATACAAAAATTTTTAACTTTGTCTCAATGCGACTTGAGACTTACATCAGCGATTTATTATACCGTTACGAGTGTGTGACCGTGCCAAATTTTGGTGCGTTTTTAACAGAACCTATTTCTGCAAAAGTGCACGAATCTACTAACGCATTTTATCCGCCTAAGAAAGTCGTCTCCTTCAATGAGCAAATTCAAAGGAACGATGGTCTTCTAGCTAATTATGTTGCAGGTATAGAGCAAATTCCATACGAAACTGCGGTTAAGAAAATAGCTAAGCGTACTAAAGCATTTAAATCCTATTTGATTCAAGGTGAAACATTGACTTTTGAAAATATTGGAGAGATGCTATTAAATGAAGAAGGCAAAATAGTATTCGAACCTTCTGACCATCTTAACTATTTAACTGATGCCTTTGGATTGTCTCAATTCGTATCACCAAGTGTTACTAGAGAAGTCTACAAAGAAGAAGTCGAGGAGATAGAAAAAGTAATTCCTATTACAATTACACCCGAGAAGCGTAAAGCAAAGCCGTATCTCAAGTATGCTGCAGTTGCATTAATTGCTTTAACTATTGGTGGTTTAGGTGCTTCCAAGTTTTATGTGAACCAAATTGAATCTCATAATCAATTAGCTCAAGAAGAAGCAAATAATGAATTAGAACAAAAAATACAGCAAGCGACATTTATTATTGATAATCCGCTTCCTACGGTGTCTCTTAATGTTGAGAAACAGTCTGGTCGTTACCATATAATTGCTGGCGCTTTTAGAGTTGAAGAAAATTCAGATAAGAAAGTCCGCCAATTAAAAGACAAAGGCTACAAGGCTCGCAAAATTGGTAAGAACAAATACGGTTTGCATCAGGTAGTATATTCTAGCTACGAAAACAGAAGAGAAGCTCTAAGAGCTCTTCGCCAAATTCGATACAGTCACAATCGTGATGCTTGGTTACTCGTTAAAAAACTAGACTAATCTTGTCCTTCCTGTGAAGGGTGGCAGTTCTTTTTTACATTTTTATAACACAAAGCTTTTTATTAGGTAGTATCTTTGCCATCGATTTAAATATATCATAATGATGCAAGCAAAAGCACCTAAAGAATCTAAAACTGTACTTACCGACTTAGTACTGCCAAGTGAAACCAATCCACTTAATAACTTATTTGGAGGCGAATTACTCGCAAGAATGGATCGCGCCGCTGGTATCGCAGCTAGACGCCACTCTAGACGCATCGTTGTAACCGCTGCCGTAAATAATGTGTCTTTTGGTAAAGCTGTTCCTTTAGGAAGTGTTGTGACTGTTGAGGCAAAGGTTTCTAGGGCCTTTAAAAGCTCTATGGAGATATTTATAGACGTATGGGTAGATGATAGAGAATCTGGTCTTAAAAGCAAGGCAAACGAAGCTATTTACACCTTTGTTGCTGTAGATGAAACAGGAAGTCCGGTCCCAGTGCCGCCAATACACCCAGAAACAGATCTTGAAAAAGAACGTTTTGATGGTGCCTTGCGTCGAAAGCAATTAAGTCTAGTACTTGCTGGAAAAATGAAACCCAAAGATGCTACTGAGTTGAAGGCTTTGTTTGAGGAGTAAGTTGCTAGATTAATTTTTTAGCTTTTCAGCTATCTTATCATAATACTCTTGCGTTACTACTTCAGTCCAAGTAGTTGGTTGTCCACCACCATATAAAGCCAAATACGTAACATCACTAAACTTGGTTGAAGAGTGCCAATGTTCTGTGTCTTTTTCACATTTAATTATGTCTCCTTCTTTAAGAATTACAGGTTCCTTTCCTTTTTCCTGATAATATGCTTCTCCATTTACAATTATCAAGACTTGTGCAGAACTATGTTTGTGCCAATCCAAGGTTGAGTTGGCTTTAAAGGTTGCTTTTGTCATATTATAGCCCAATTCAGTGTCATCATGAATAATAGCATTCAACCAAGCTTCTCCAATATAACGAGTATTTGGTGCTTTTGTACCCTCTGTAAGATATGAGGAAACTTTGTATTCTGAATCTTGGGAAAATACAGATACAGAGGATAAAATAAACAAGAGTAGAATTGATTTTTTCATTTTATATTTTCATAATTCAAAGCTTGCTTACAAAAGACTTATATAATTACTTTCTAGCTATCCAATACTCAGGATTCTGCGTTTTTCCATCCTTAAATACACTAAAGCTTAAAATGGTTTGTCCATTACTATTAGTGAAAACCTCGCCTATTTCTTGATTGGTGGTTACCTTATCTCCCTTTTTTACATAGACTTTAGAAATGTTTTTATAAACCGTAGAGTAATTACCATGCTGTATAACGATTACTGGCGGTGTGTTTTTTAAGCGTATAACATTAAGTACTTCGCCATCAAAAATAGCTCTGGCTTTAGCATCCTTATTCGTTGCTATTCTAATACCATTACTCTGTATGGTTAGACTTTTAACGATTGGATGTGGCTGTGTACCATAACCCATTTTTTTCACGCCTTTTTCAACTGGCCAAGGTAACTTTCCTTTATTAGATGTAAAATTAGCTGCTAACGCTTTTGCTTCTGGTGTTAACGCGAAGCTTACCGAAGAAGAAGATTTTCCTGCTTTTGTATTGGAGCTCGCCATTGCTTCACGAATTAACTTCTCTATTTGCCTATCGATTCTACTTGCTTCGCGCTGTTTGGTTTTTATCTGAGAGCTGTATTTACTCAAGTTCTTTCTGATGCTTTTCATTAAGGATTCATGCTGGGCAAGTTCCTTTTCCAACTGCTTTTTTTCAGCTCTATTTTCGGCAATGAGCTTGTCTTTGTCTTTCTTTTGCGCAAGCAATTGCGTGTTAACTTCTTGAAGCTTTATGGTTTTCTCCTTAATTTGTTCTCCCTGCTCCTTTTGATATTTAGCGTATTGTTTTATGTATTGTAAGCGTTTGTACGCTTGTTGAAAGTTTGTTGAGGACAATAAGAACATGACTCTACTCTGTTCCGATTTACTTTTATAAGATTTTACGACCATCGCTGCATAATCTTCCTTAAGTTGTTTCAACTCATCTCTCAGGCTACTAATAATATTCTGATTGGTATTAATTTCTCTAGTTAATAAATTGGCTTGTTGATTTGTAACCTTAATAAGGTTTCTACGAACACTTACTTTATAGTTTAAATCTTCAATAGCCGACAACTCCGATTTTTGTTTTTTCTTGTCTTCACTCGCCAAGCTATTGATTTGTCGAATCTCTTTAAGGATTTCCTGTCTACGTTGTTCTAACTTTTCTTTTTTAGTCCCGACGTTTCGGGATTGAGCAAAAGAAGTGTTTCCTAAGGCCAGGAAAAGCAATAATAGTATTGAAGTCGTTATGCTACTATTTTTAATCATTTAAGGATGATTTCATCATAACCAGATGGTATTCGAAAAGGGAAACGCAAATCTTCATTTAGAGACACTGAACGATACTCCATATCGATAATCGTTTCGTCCCCAGAATCTAAAGCTATAATCTTTACGACTTCAGGTAATTTTTGCTTCTCTACTTCTTGATATTTTTGGTACTCTACTTCCAAGTATCTATTTTCTTGCGACTGTGTTATTTGTTGCGAATCCACCTTAAAGTGACTAGGATTCAACAGAAAGAAAATCTCGAACAAAGCCAATTGCTCTTTTGGTTGAATAACATAGGATCCTTCATGCGTGGATGATTTATAAGACCCCTTATTAAGATCATAAATAGCTTCTCCGAGTAATATATTCTGAACCTTTTCAAAGTCTAATTCTGTCCCAAGTAAATCACTTAACAAACTAAAATCACCATCGAAATACTGATTATTCCATTTATCGTAAAAACTAACTCTATCTGGTGTAATTTTGGCTCTTGCTACACTCAAAGGGCCATTCATCCAAATAACTTTATCTTTTTCCATTCTCAGATTTACACCTACTCCTTGAGATTTTCCGTCCTTGGTATAATCTATTTTAACTCTAGACTGGAGCGTCTTAAAGTTTGCTTTACTCTTATTGCTCTCTTTTATGATTTGCTTAGCCGACAGGTTTTCGTTCAGCTCTCCGTTAGATGAAATGCTTTTGGAGGACTTACATCCAACAAAAACTGTAATCAGAAAAAATGCAATTATTTTATAGAATGATTTGAGGTTCATGCTTTAATTTTTATTTAATAAGGTTTTTGCTTTTTTGGCTAAACTTTCAGACATATCTAAATCACCTTTTTGCCGATAAGCCTCACTTAATTGACTGTAAAAATCAGATTCCATTTTAGTGTCATCTATAATATAATCTAAACCCATTTCTAAGGTTTCAATAGCCTCTTTGCCACGACCTAATTCATTTAAAGCAACACCATTGATTAAATATAATACTGGCTGTGATGGATAATTCTCAATCGCTTCTAAACTATCAGTAGCAGCCTTTTCAAAATTCTTATTGTCAATTAACAACAGTAAAACGTTTCTTAATACAGCAAAATTGTTTGGCTCAAGACTGAATGCCTTTTCATAATACTCTAACGCTTTTTCCTTGTTTTCTTTTTTGAAGTAATATTCTCCTAATTCGGCATTTGTTTTACCGCTTTCAGATTCACTAACATCTGATGTGACTTCAACCAAATCATCTTCATATTCAGGATTGTCTCCAACAAATTTGATAAAATCATTAAGTACTTTGTATTTTGCCTCAGCCTTTATCTTGTTGCTTTTTAAGACTATTTTCATAGATTCAATAGCCTTTTCAGCTTCGTTACTATCTAAATAGAATTTGTACAAAGCCATATGTACCAATTGCGATTTTGGATTGACTTCCAAAAGTTTTTTTGCTGTCTCAAAAGCTTTTTCCTTATCGCCGCTTTCACTATATCGGTATATAAGTGCCAAATAATTAGTTTCGCCGTCCGGGTTACTTTCAACTCGTTGCTCAAGATTCTTAATTCGGTCTTCACTTCTTCCAGTAGCGGCATAGATTTGATTCCGCATACGATCTCGAGATATAGATATCCCAATGGTTTTATCTAATTCATCCAAAATTTCTAGAGCATCATCGTATTTTTTGACCTGAAGATATAGCCCAGCCAAATCTTCCTTATAATCGGGGTGATAACTTACTAATTGCTTAACTGTTTTAATAGCCTTGTTAAGATCCTTTTGTTGAATATAAACGCCGTACAATTCATCCAAGTACCACTCGTTACTAGGTTCTTTACTTACCGCTTTTTTTAGTGCATCTTCCGCATCCCCAAAATTCTTTAACGCGACATAGTTTTTGCCTAACTCATAATATAAAACGCCTTTGGAATCGTCAATTTCAATACACTCTAGCAAGGCTGTAACCGCTCTGTCGTAATTTTCAATTCCTTTTTGCTTTAAGGCTTCAAAAAAGAACTCTTGATATTCATCGGTAACATTTCCTAAGTCATCTTGATTTACTTCAATATCGCCTTGAGCCATAACAAAGCTTGGAATGAGAATAATTTCTAAAAGAAAAAGAAGTATGTTGAATTTGTATTTCATAAAATTGAGACCTTTCGGACATCTTCCCAAAGGGGAGAAAAGTTTAGTTTTTATAATCAATATTTATTCCAAAGTCATTACTCTTCTGCTATGAGATTCCTGCCTCCGCAGGAATTTTATTCCAAAACAGAATAATCTCCTATACTAATGCTTTTGAAATTTCCGTCATACTTGACATGATTTCCAATCATAGCACCTTCTAAGTTAGCATTTTTAATAGTTGTATTGGTCTGTATTAAGCTATTTTTAACGGATGTATCTTCAATAATACAATTGTCTCCAATAGATACATTAGGACCAATCTGTGCATTTTTTAAAATTACATTTTCACCTATAAAACACGGCTCAATTATATTTGAGTTTTCTTGTTTTACCGAAGATGCCACTAACTGTTCTTCTCCGTCTTGCTTTAAAAAGCCTAGCATTCTCGCATTGGTCTCTACTGTAACAGGTTTGTTTCCGCAATCCATCCACTCGTCAACCGTACCCGTCTTGAAGACTCTTCCTTCAGCCATCATCCTTTTTATACCATCATTAATTTGGTATTCGCCACCATTCATAATGTTCTCGTCCAACACCTCCTGAAGTTTACCCTTTAAAATTGCAACATCTTTAAAATAATAAATGCCGATAACAGCTTGATTGGATACGAAGGTTTCTGGTTTTTCAACAAGCTCTACTATTTCATCTTTTTCGTTCAACTTTACAACACCAAAGGCTTCAGGGTTTTCTACTTTTTTTGTCCAAATAACACTATCGGCATCTGGGTCTAAGTTGAAATCTGCACGAATAAGAGTGTCTGCATACGCTATAACAGCTGGGCCGGACAATGAGGGTTCTGCACTCATAATAGCATGACCAGTACCTAAAGGTTGGTCTTGGCGGTAAATAGATGCTTTTGCGCCTAAATCGTTTGCCAATTTTTTTAGACTGTTTACAACATCATCTCCAAACCAAGCTGGATCCCCAAGTACAAATGCTACTTCTTCGATAGGTTGTTTTAATACCTTAGCAATATCTTTTACAAGACGATGCACAATAGGTTGACCTGCAACTGGAATTAATGGTTTTGTAACTGTTAAGCTGTGTGGGCGCAGACGAGAACCTCGCCCTGCCATTGGTACTATTATTTTCATATACATGCCCGCGTAGGCGGGTATCTTTTGGATTAAACTTATATTTCTTTGTTTATTTTATAACAAGTCTACAAATGCTTTTTTAAACCTTATTCGCCTTATATGTTATTTGCTGACTTTATTCTTTTTCTTTTAACCATGGGATTCCTGCCTTCGCAGGAATTTATTTTACTCCAGTACTCCCAAAACCACCTTCACCACGAGAAGTCTCAGATAGTTCTCCTACTTCTTCCCACTCCGCACGTTCGTGTTTGGCAATCACTAACTGCGCAATACGTTCACCTTCATTAATTGTGAAATCTTCATTTGAAAGATTTACTAATATAACACCTATTTCGCCTCTATAGTCAGCATCTATTGTTCCTGGTGCATTTAGTACTGTAATGCCTTTTTTGGCTGCTAAACCACTTCTTGGGCGTACTTGGGCTTCTGTACCAATTGGCAACTCTATGAACAAACCTGTTTTAACTATGGTTCTTTCAAGTGGTTTTAAAGTTATCGGTTCTGTAATATTTGCACGTAAATCCATGCCTGCTGAGGCAATGGTTTCGTAATGCGGCAAATCATGATTGGATTTGTTAATAATTTTTATATTCATTGTTTTTTAATCAATTGCTTTAATTCGTTTTTTTCTAGAAAATATACTAACCCTATAAACAAGATTAGAATAGGAACTCCAACTAAATAATCTTCTCTAAATCGATAAAACGAAATTAAAGAGAATACAATGGATAACAATAAGTACAATCCTATTTTCTTTAAATTATAAGGTATTGGGTAATATTTCCTTCCGAAATAGTATGATAATATCATCATACTGCCATAGGCTACCAACAGTGCAATAGCCGAGCCCTTATAGTCCATAATGGGAATCAACCAGAAGTTCAACACCAACGTTATTATGGCGCCAAACACCGAAATATAAGCGCCAAATTTTGTCCTATCAGTAACTTTATACCAAACCGATAGGTTCTGATAAATTCCAAAACAAAGATGTGCCACTAAAACTATTGGGACTATCCACATAGCTTCCCAATAGGCTTCACTTCGTATTATAAATGGTTTTAAGAAGTCAGCAAAAACTACCACAGCTAATAAGATAATACTCCCGAAAATCACAAAAAATTCAAGGATTCTTGCATAATTTTTTTGAGGTTCAACACTCTTTGAGTGACTGAAGAAATATGGTTCAATCCCAAGTCTATAAGCAGTTGCAAATAAGGTCATAAAAAGTGCTAGCTTGTAACATGCAGCAAACATACCTATTTTTTCTTCTGCTATATCCGCTGGTAATAAGTAATCCATTAAAATCCTATTGAAGCTTTCATTAACAGCAAATGCTAACCCTGCTATTAACACTGGAATGGCATATTTCATCATGGATTTCCATAGCGATGAATTGAATGTATACCTGATTTTTGCATAAAAAGGCAACACTAAAAGAAGGGTTACAGTGCTTGCTATAAGTATAGAGATGAAGATATAGCTTATCTGAAAATGTGGAACATAGATTGATTCAAAGAAAGAACTCTCATCAGCTAAATCCTTAAGCCATAATAAAAAGAACAAATTAAGCCCAATATTAATGACAACGTTGGTGATTTTAATAGCCGCATACTTCATAGGCTTCTCCTTTGCTCTTAGCCATGCAAAAGGAATAATTACCAATGCATCCAACAGAAGCACCCAAATAACAATGTTAATATACTTTAGTTCTATACCTATAAAACTAGCTATCTGCTCTCTCAAAATATAAGTACCTAGGAAAAAGGCAATGGACGAAACTAGCAATGAGATGGTAGAAGTTCCTATAACCTTGTCTTGGTTTTTTTCTTTATTAAAAAATCTAAAAAAGGCGGTTTCCATCCCGTAAGCTAGAATAACATTAAAAATAATGACCCAAGAAAATACAATGGACACTTTTCCGTAATCTGCAACAGAATCCAAAACATTAGGCGAGGTATAAAGAGGCACTAACAAAAATGTTAGCATCCTAGGAAGAACCGTAGCCAACCCATAAATAAAGGTCTGTTTAAAAAGTTTTTGGAATGCGCTCAAATGACGTGTAGTTTACGCTGCTAAATTTACGTTTTTAGCAAACGCCAACCAAAGATACCTTATTGCTTAATTTTTAGGGTATTCTGAGGTGCACTAGGATATGGTATTGATGCTTTTTCAATCACATTTTCGATTTTGAAATATTTGGTTTTATTACCATCCTTGTAACTTACAGCGCATTCATCATCTTTGAGTTCGAATGGTGTTTTTGCAGGAATAACTGGCATTTTATTACCATATTCGTTCTTACTATCACTACTCATAATTAAATCACGTGACTTATTATCATTACTCATAAACCTACCTATGTAAAGCGATTCATTTTGAGGCTTCGTTTCTAATCTAGCGGCTTTACCTCTAAAATAAACACTATCCAGTTTAACTTTTTTATTCAAAACGGCATCCACTGGAATAAATATATTCATTCCTGCTCCACCACCCTTAACGCCAGCAACCCAGCCCTGGCAATACACCTCTTGTAATTTTACGGGAGCATCTTGTTGCAACTTTTTTTGACTTGAGCATTGGGAAAAACTGAACATAATTAGTGGTAATATGGTGATTGATATAATTTTTTTTAAAGATATCATGCTAAACGATTTTATATTATAAAGATAGTAAATCAATAGCTATGCCATATAAATAAAAAAGCCTCACTTTCGTGAGGCTTAATATAAATTTTAATTGAGTGTTGTCTTAATTATTTAATGCTTCCGCACTTCTTATAAAATTTGGCTAACGCCTAATTGTTCAATGCCTCTGCACCACCAACAATTTCAAGGATTTCGTTAGTAATAGCAGCTTGACGTGCCTTATTATAAGTCAATTTTAGTTGATCTCTTAGCTCTGTTGCATTATCAGTTGCTTTATGCATCGCTGTCATACGGGCACCGTGCTCGCTTGCAAAAGAATCTCTTACACCTTTAAAAAGCTGTGTTTTTAAAGATTTAGGAATTAATTGCTCAACAATTTTAACTTTGGACGGCTCAAAAACATAGTCTGAGTTATTACTGCTTTCTCCTTCAACAGGAACAATTGGTAAAAATTGCTCAGTCATTACAATTTGAGTAGCTGCATTCTTAAACTTATTATACACTAATACAATTTTATCGAACTCTCCTTCAACAAATTTATCCATTAGCATTTCAGCAATAGCGGCAACATTATCAAAAGTTAAGTCATCAAAAAGACTACTGTTATTAGAAACAATGTTAAAGCTTTTGCTTAACACATCATTACCTTTTTTGCCAATAGCAACTACAGAAACATCTTTACCAGCATAATCATCTTTAGATAATCTAATCGTTTCTTTAATGACGTTTGTATTGAACGCACCACATAAACCCTTGTTAGAAGTGATTGCTACTACTAACACTTTATTTACTTCTCTTTGACTAGAATATTTACTCCCAGAATCTGCATCTAAAGTAGCACTTAAGCTTTGCAATAATTCTGTTAGTTTATCTGCATAAGGACGCATCGCAGTAATAGCATCTTGAGCCTTCTTTAACTTAGCTGCAGATACCATTTTCATGGCACTGGTAATCTGCATCGTTGAAGATACTGATGTTATCCTATTTCGTATTTCTTTTAGATTAGCCATCCTTTTTATGTTGGAATGTTATTCATAAAGACTCTTCGACTGGCGCTCAGAGTGACATTCTTTATTAATTATAACTATGATTTATAACTTGCTGCTAAATCTTTACAAACTGTTTCAAGCGTATCTGTTACCTCATCAGTTAATTTACCTGACTTTAAAGTATCCAATATACCTCTATGTTTAGCATTTAACACTTCTATAAATTCCTTTTCGAATGTTTTTACTTTTGCAACAGGAACATCTTTTAATAGGTTCTTAGAACCACAGTAGATGATTGAAATCTGATCTTCAACAGTAAATGGATCGTTTTCAGATTGCTTAAGGATTTCAACATTACGCTTTCCTTTTTCAATTACATTTAAAGTCACTGGATCTAAATCAGAGCCAAACTTTGCAAATGCTTCCAGTTCGCGGAAAGCAGCTTGGTCAAGCTTTAATGTACCAGATACTTTTTTCATTGACTTAATCTGCGCATTACCACCAACACGAGATACCGAAATACCTACATTAATTGCTGGACGTACACCGGAATTAAATAAATCCCCATCTAAGAAAATTTGTCCATCAGTAATCGAAATTACGTTTGTTGGAATATATGCTGATACGTCACCAGCTTGAGTTTCAATAATTGGTAAGGCAGTTAACGAACCTCCACCTTTAACCATAGGTTTCAAGGCGTCAGGAAGATCATTCATGTCCTTTGCAATAGCATCATCATTAATAACTTTTGCAGAACGCTCTAACAATCTTGAGTGTAGATAAAATACATCACCTGGGTAAGCCTCACGTCCCGGTGGACGTCTTAATAATAAAGATACCTCACGATATGCAACCGCTTGTTTAGATAAATCATCATAGATTATTAATGCTGGGCGACCAGTATCTCTAAAATACTCCCCAATCGCAGCTCCTGCCATTGGTGCATAAACTTGCATTGGTGCTGGGTCAGATGCGTTAGCTGCTACAATTGTAGTGTATGCTAATGCTCCTTTTTCTTCTAATACTTTAGCAATGTTTGCTACTGTTGATGCTTTTTGTCCAACTGCAACATATATACAATATACAGGCTCACCTGCATCGTAAAATTCTTTTTGATTTAGGATAGTATCAATACAAACGGTTGTTTTTCCTGTTTGTCTGTCTCCAATTACTAACTCACGTTGCCCTCTACCTACTGGAATCATAGCGTCAATTGACTTAATTCCTGTTTGTAATGGCTCAGTAACAGGCTCGCGGAAAATAACACCTGGTGCTTTACGCTCTAATGGCATTTCATATAATTTACCTCCGATTGGGCCTTTACCATCTATTGGTTCTCCTAATGTATTTACAACACGTCCAACAATTTCTTCTCCTACATTTAAAGAAGCGATACGATTAGTACGCTTTACTGTAGATCCTTCGCTTACGCCTTTAGAACCTCCTAATAATACGATACCTACGTTGTCTTCTTCTAGGTTAAGTACAATACCTTCTAAGCCACCTTCAAATTCTACTAGCTCACCATATTGTACATTAGAAAGTCCATAAGCACGAACAATACCATCACCTACGGTAAGTACAGTTCCAACTTCGTCTAAAGAAGCACTTGCTTCAAATCCTGAAATTTGTTGTTTTAAGATTGCCGATACTTCAGCTGGTTTTACTTCTGCCATCTTATTTTAGATATTAGATGTTAGACAATAGATGTTAGACATCATTCTCTAACTTATTTTTAATTTAATGTAAATTCTCTTTTTAATTTGCTTAGCTTATCAGCTACACTTGCGTTATATTGTTTATCTCCTACACGAAGGATAAAACCTCCGAGGATATTTTCGTCTACGACATTTTCAATCGTTACATCTTTTGAGTCTGTAAGCTCCTTGATTTTAGCCAAAACTTTCTTTTCTAGCGCTTCTGTTAAAGGAATAGCCGTTGTTACTTTAGCAACTTGGGTTTCTTTTAATCGATCGTAAAGGATTGTATATTCTGAAGCTACTGTACCAAGAAGATTTAAGCGCTTATTAGAAATCAAGGCATCAATAAGACCAGTGCTAATAGCGTTAGAATTCTTAAAAATCTCCGTCAGGACAGCTTTCTTCTCTGAAGAGCGTACAACTGGGCTTTGCAACATATTGCTCAAATCCTTACTATCGCCTATGGTAGCCGCCATGAGCTTCATGTCATTATTTACTGCATCAGTAGCTTTCTGGTCTTTTGCTAAGTCCAGAATTGCTTTTGCATAACGTATAGCTGCTCTTGTTCCTGCCATTATTACTTAGTTTAGCTTTGCTTCTCCTAACATATCCTCAACCAACTTTAATTGCTTGTCTTTGTTAGATAGTTCTCCACGCACCACTTTTTCTGCAATTTCTAAAGACAACCCAGCTACTTCATTTTTAAGCTCAGCCATTGCTGATTTCTTTTCGCTTTCTATAGCAGCTTGCGCTTGCTCAATCATTTTTCCTGCTTGTGCTTGTGCTTCTTCTTTTGCGTCTGATATCATTTTCTCCTTAAGCTCACGAGCTTCTTTCATTAAAGCTTCGCGTTCTGCTCTAGCCTCCTTAAGAAGCCTGTCATTATCAGCATTAAGGTTTTCCATTTCTCTCTTTGCCTTTTCAGCAGAATCCAAAGCGTTTTTAATGCCTTCTTCACGATCATTCAAGCTATTCAAAATAGGCTTCCACGCAAATTTTACCATTAAAAATATAAGGATAAGAAAGAGGACTGTTTGTTTAACAAACAAGTCTAGTGAAAAATTTTCCAGTAATTGCTCCATAATTCTTATGTTTTGTTTTGTTTAATAAACATTTCCCTGCAACCAACCGTTACAGGGAAATGGTGTTCATTTACGATTTCCCTAAGAAAATCGCTGCGAATGCTAATCCTTCCAAAAGTGCAGCGATAATAATCATTGCTGTTTGGATCTTACCAGATGCTTCTGGCTGACGAGCGATTCCTTCCATTGCACCTCTACCGATTTGACCTAGTCCGATACCAGCACCGATTACGATTAATCCGGCACCTACCAACATAGGAACAGCTGAAGTGGCTTCTTGAAGAATTGCTAATGACATAATTTAAAATATATATAGTTAAACAAAAAATTAATAATTAATGATGCTCTGGTTCTTCAACCGCCATACCGATAAATAATGCTGAAAGCATTGTAAAGATATAAGCTTGAAGAAAAGCAACTAACACCTCAATGAGGGTAATAAATAATGATAATACTAATGATAATATAGTAGACCCAACACCTGTCATTTGATCCTGCATATTTATTGCAATAGCAACCAAACTCATAACCACTATATGCCCTGCCGATATATTTGCAAACAAACGTACAGCAAGCGAGAATGGCTTAATTATAAGTGTTCCTGCTAATTCTATAATGGCTAATACTGGTCTAAGCAAAAAAGGTACACCCGGCATCCATAATTGGTGACTCCAGAAATGTCCATTACCACTAACCATGTAAATTACAAATGTAAATATTGCTAATGCTGCTGTAACTGCTAATTGTCCAGTAACATTAAACCCTAATGGTAATAATCCGAATAAATTTGAAATCCAAATGAAAAAGAACACAGTTAATAAGTATCCTGTGAATTTTCTGTATTTAGGTCCAATATTTGGCTTAGCAATTTCGTCTCTTACATATATAACTAGTGGTTCCAAAACACGTCCAAAACCAGTCGGGATTGCATTTTTGGTGTATTGCTTTGCTAATCTACCAAACCACAATAACATCAACAATCCGAAAAAGAGAATTCCAAAAACACTTTTAGTAATAGATAAGTCTATAGGAGTCGAAGCATTCGTTGGATGATGTTCTTCATCAAAACTAACAGAGGATGCTCCAGCATTTAATTCATAAATCTTTCCGTGAAGCTTTACAAACTTACTACCGCCTCTTTCAACAATTTCTTTTCCGTTATCATCATGATGAAACGCCGAAGACATAAAAGCAGTTAATCCATTTTCTCCCCATAATATTACTGGCAGAGGAAAACCTACTTCGTGTTTTTCTCCGTTAGAGAAGTAATCAAATAAGTGAAAGTCGTGAGAATCTTTAACATGGTGAAGAATATAATCCGTAATTTCTTCTTGAGTATTTATAGGGTTCGCCTCACCTTCTTGAACATCTTTATCGCCATTAGCAAAAACTGAGAAAGACACCAGAAAAATAAGACTTAGAGATGTAATTGTTTTTGATACTAACTTCATTCCTTTTTAATTCATTTACACACCTCACAAAGAGGCCTAAAATTCGGCGCAAAGATAGATATTATTTTTAGACTAAAAACACCTATTTACTCATTTTTTATAGGGTCAAATTTATTTAGTAATTTATAGATGAAATACACTTCCAAAACTATTGTTAAAACCATAGGAATCAGCAAGTTAATGCTTTGACTGTTTGTGAATGATTCTTGCGAAAAAATAGGGCCATAAAAAACAGTATAGAAAATAATAATTTTTAGGACCACACTGAGTAGATAAAGAAAGCCTAGTTGGTCTTTAAACTTTTCTGTTTTTTGCAAGTAAAAAAAAGTGCAGCAAAGCATTAATGAGAATGATGTAAAAAAGATGTAAAGATGGATTAAAGTAATAGGGGATAATACCACTATCGAAGGCAATAATGACGTATGCAAACAATACCCAAGAAAAGGAAGCGCCACAAAACTTAAAAAATAAATAAGAAATTGCTTAATCATTACTTATTTATCTTATTAACGCGATAAACAATAGTGTACATAGCTAAAAAAACAGCTATTAGTGTTATTAGCTCTTCGCTAAAAGTAATGTTGAATTTTTTGTCAATCCATTTTCCTAGAAGATTACCTAAGAAAATGATTACTCCCATTTGAATTCCTATTCCAGAGAAAACAGCCCAGTTTTTAAGCTGATTGTTCGGCTTTTTGTTTTTGAGGCTCACTCTTTTTATTAAGTTCTTTGATAGCGCCTTTCATAGAGCATGATGCATTAAAAGTTGCCCCTGGCTCAACGGCCAATTTACCTACAATAACCTCGCCTTCAATTAATGCAGACGATTTTAATGTAAGCGTGCCAGATAATAGTAGTTTGCCTGAGAACTTACCCTCGAAATCTGCATTCGCACCTTCTAAAGTGCCATTTATAACTCCTGATTTACCTACGACTACTTTTCCGGGTGTTTTAAGTGTGCCTTCTACTTCTCCATCAATTCTAAAGCCACCTTCACTATTGATGTCTCCTATGATTTTTGTTCCTTGGGCTATCCTGTTCTGTTGAGAAGTAGAGTCTAACTCTTGCCTCCCTTTTTTGTTATCTGAAAACATGTTGCTATTAATTAATTTGGGTTATTGCTGGTTTTATTGAGATTCTAAATATGCATTTAAGTTTTTATGAATCTGTAAAATTTCATAATTCTTTGATGAAATTGCAAAATAATCGGTCTTGGTTATTTTATACTTATCGTTTCCTAAAAGCTCTCCAAAGCCTTTTGCACCTTCTATGCTTTTTAATCCATGAACGACCACAAAAGTAGTGTTTTTATCGTAAACATCAATTGAAGTGCTTAATTCATAGTATTTTACATCTTCGGTAACTTTGCTCAATGTTTTGTTAAATTCTTCAATTTCTGATAACGCTCCATTTGTAAATGGATAAATCACTTTGCATTTAGTAGCATTTTTATCATCTACAAACTCATTGCTTTCCATTTTGGTTAAAACAATGTCTGTCATCATTTGGGCTCTTTTTCCTTCATTACTATTCGGGTATGTGAGCGCAATAAATTCTATGGCTTTTTTGTAAGTTTCAAATCCATACAATCTTCCGCTTGCGGTTGCCTTTAGGAATTCAAGTTTTGGTACTATGTCTTCACCTTCAAACGTATTGATGTATTCTTCAGCCTTAGTGATGACCTCAATATACTCCTGGTTTTCATGCTTTTTATATAATGTTTCATACAAACTTTCAGGACTGTTTTCGTCTTTTGTTAGTGCTGCCTCAGGGTTATTGATTATTGAAGCGTAACGAGAATCCGGATAATTAGAAACAATATTATTCTTCATAATATCCGCTTCTCCGTTCTGTCCCTGAGCTTCATAGATTCTGAAAAGATTATACTTTGATGGAAGTACTAATCGTTCTTCTGGATTGTTCTTTAGCAGTTTTTGTAGTTTGTCTTTTGCAAGCTCTAACTCACTGAATTTTTCTTTATATATCAACCCTAATTGGTAGTAAGCAAAATTCCGTTCTTTAGCAATACTATCAATTTCAGTTTGTACAGATGGTATTTTTGAGATATAGAATTGCGGGTCATATTTTTCTTCTTCAGTAACAGCTAAATCAGCTATATCCTCTACTGTAGTTTCTGCAGAAGCACCTCCTTGCCCAGACATTCTCCAATTATCTTCTAAGGGTCTATCTCCCCATATCTTTATGAACTCGTTCTTGCCAAAGGCAACAGATGTTGGGTTGTAAAAATAGAATTGTCCACTTCCGTCGTTATTTCCACTTCCTCCAATACCGAGTCCATTATCATTTTGTGTAAGTCCACTATTTCTAGCCGCAATCTCAGCTTTTTCTTTTTCGGCTTCTGCTTTGTCTTTTAAATCTTGAACATAGGTCTCAAATAGTGATAATCTGTCAGCATCTGATAACGATACTAAATTTAATATACTGTCATTACGTTGAGAGCCCATTTCGTAAAGAATAACATCATCCAGATTGTCTCTTTTACGCTTTATAATGCGATAGGGTTTTGTGTTCTCGGTAAGCTTCGTCATGGTGCTGTCGTAATAAGCGCCAGCCATTCTGTATTGCGCATTATCAAAATTCATATCTCCAAGCGCCAAATAATTTCTAGATTGTAAATAACGATCTTGTGATGGTGCCCGAAGTGACTTATTATAATACTTAGAAGCAATAGTGTCTGAACCATTTTTTTCATGGTAGACAGCTATTTGATGATATATCTTATCTAAAAACGGACGATTCTCCCTGTTTTCTTCTAGATCAGTAAGGAGTTCGAGAAATTCTAATTTGTTACCCTCATTGTAATCGAAATTTTTAGCTTTTTCGATATAAGCACTAATCATATAAATACGAGGTGTCTTTCTATTGAGTTCAATAACCTCATCAAACGCCATATTAGCACTATCCTTTTCTTCAAGAAGATTGTAAAGTTGACCCTTAATAAAATTATAGCGTCCTTTTTCTTCGTTATCTCTAGTAGCTATAGAAGCTATTTTCATTTGCATTAAAGCACTATCTAAATGCTTTACATTAATATAAGCTTGCGCCAACATAGATGTAGCGTCGGCCAAATCTTGTTTTTCAATTTCACCTTCTTCTAACTCTAGTAAACGCTTTAAGTTCTTGATGGCGATTTCATCATTCTCCATTCTGATATTGGTCTTTTCCCTCCAAATCCTAACTTGGTTTATTTTATCGCTAGTTGGATAGTCATTCAATATATTATTAAATGCATCTAGTGCTGGAACAAAGCGCTGGTCATAATATCGTGCTTTACCTAAAAGTAAAAATGCCTCATCCATCTGTGGATTATGCTCTTTACCATCAACTTTAATTGAGTGTTTTTGTATGGCCTTAACGGCTTTTTCTTCGGCACGTTCAAAATTTGGATTTTTGTTCTGCCCAGGAAGTGTGATTTCCTCTTTAATCTGCATACGCTCTATCGGAAGCAGTTCCCAATAATTGTCTTTATAACCTTCATTGAGGCTTGTGCGTCCATCTTCCAATGCATTGTAGCCATTAAATAGCGCATTATATTCTGCTGTAACAGCATGAAAATTCCTGCCAAGAAATGTATCTTTTTTTCTCGAGCAACTGGCAACCGTAATGACGATGCAGAAAAGTAGGGTTAAAACTTTAATAGGCGTTTTCAAACGTTGGTTCTTTTGGTGTAAACAATAACTAAAATCTATAGTTATTAGTATAACAGAGCCGTAAAAATAAGCATCTTTTTGAATTTTCCTCTCCCGAAACTGCCAAATCACAGTTTCGACCTCTATAAAGAAAGGTGAAATTGATTAAATAATCGTTGTGGTGGAAGAAAAGTGTGCTTCCAGCTCTTTTAAAGTTGCTTCGCTAGTTTCAATATCTTTTACAATTTCTCCTTTATCTAACACAACAATCCTCTCACAAACATCGGTTACATGCATTAAGTCATGACTTGAAATTAATACTGTTACATCTCTATTGTCAGTAAGTTCCTTAATAATTTGTTTTAAGCGTATCTGTGTTGTTGGGTCTAAATTAGCAAAAGGTTCATCCAAGATGATAACTTCTGGACTGCCAATAAGTGCTGCAACAATTCCTGCTTTCTTTTGGTTTCCTTTACTAAGGTCTCTTAAATACTTTTTCTGGCCAAGAATTTCGCCATGAAAGAAGTCTTCGAATTTCGCTGTTAATGCATCTACATCTGCTTTGTTCTGTCCTCTCAACTCTCCTATGAAATAAAAATATTCTTCTGGTGTTAGATAGCCAATTAAGAAGCTTTCGTCGATAAAGGCGGATGTAAATGGTTTCCAATCTTCGCTTTCGTTAACCAGAACTTCATTGCTTTTTATATACCCAGTTGTAGGTCTTATTAAATCTAGCAACAAACTAAAGTATGTGGTTTTTCCAGCTCCGTTGTTTCCAACCAAGCCAAAACTTTGGCCTTTAGGAATCTCTAGGTTTGGAATGTTAAGAACTGTATTGCTTTTATATGTTTTTGATAAATCTGATGTTGTTATCATGGTATGTGTTTTTTAATTGTCTTGACCGAAAGCATCAATCATTTTATATTTAGTGTCTTGGTATTTTTTGGTGATAAATTTCATAATCTTCTGGTGGAAAGCTATCCCTATCAGTCCAAGCACTATGATTACTGCTATAGCAACTTCAAAATTCACGAAATAGTTAAGTGTTGCGAAAATAATCATTGGTAACACCATTAGAGGTATGCCGATAATCCATTGTACCGCACCTGTTCCTTGAAAATTAAACGCTGCCTTTTGATCTAGTTCAATCTTTTTTCTATTAAAAGACCCTCCAAATAACATTACGTGAGAATTGACACCAATGTTATATATAGCAGCTGCAAAATGGGCCAATAAAATCTTCCATCCAAAATACACATAAGGGATACTCAACACGAACATAATAATAACGCTCATCACCATTAATGTAAACTTGGATTTTAAGTACTTTTCATACTTAACATTCTGGCTCATCAATAATTTATAATAGCCACTGTCCCAAGCAGGAATGAATTGTCCAAAATTTATTAGAAATATCCCCGTGACGAAAATCCCAATAAAAATGAAAAAATACGTTTTGTCTGCATAAACAGGATTAGGATAAAAGAAAAGTCCGTAAAGCAATCCCAAACCTAACATCCAAAGAGATGATTTTGCCCGTTTGCTTCTTGTAATAAGTTTTAAATCTAATTGTAAAAAAGGTGCAATATCTCCAAATTTCTTTGTCCATTCTAAATTTGTACTACGAGCTTCTTTTGCTTTAGTTTTAAGAGAATTATCTAAGTATAGTTTTTTGTAAAGTCCTTTATAGTTGAAATAATAGAGTATGACCAGTATAGCAAAGGGTATTAGTACTAAGACTGGGTTGTTCATTACTGCGTTAATACTATCCCCTAGTAAACTTGAAAAGGATATAATCTCAAAATGATTCAACCCATAAAGTGCTCCAACGATAATAATAATTGGCAAGAAAGAGACTTCTGTTTCAGCTGATACACTTTCAATAATGAAGTTTAGGAAATTAATTATGAGGGTTAACACTATCAATGTTAGCATCCAAATCAAAATTGTAGAAACGTTATATCCATTAGCAATTAACATGATTCCAAAAGGGATAATAGCAAACAGCGGTAAAAAATTAAAAAATGATGCAGCCGATTTCCCTAAAACATAATTAACAACTGTACCTCGCTTAATAGGAAGTGTTAGTAATGGTTTTACACTCATTACTGGTAATTTTTGGAAAAAGAATCGCATAAATAAATCACCAAGAACCCAAAAGAACAAGAATCCGTTAAAAACCAAAAGAGGGTCTTCAGTTGGATAGAGTTTTTTTAACAATGGATACATAGCAATACCCATTCCCAAAAAAATTGCTACAAAATACAATGCAAAAAAAACTAGAAGAATGTTGAGTAAGATACTTTTTTGCCAATACGAAGAACGGAAATACTGTTTCCATTCTAGATTCAAGAAACGTTTAATCATACTCTATTTAGTTGGGTTTAATGAATAAGTAATAAAACTACCTCTTTTGTTACACTTAAGGCTGCTTTATTTAGACTGTTAAGCGCGAATTAAGTGCTTGTATTGTTTAAGAAGCTCTTTTTTTATTTGATATACCTCTACGATGCCTGCTAGATTGAATATGGCAGCAATAAAACAATATAGAAAAAATAGTGTTGCATTTTCTGGCAATAACCACCCTTTTGCAACATTGAGCATATACAGAAAAATAGAGGGAATTGCCATTATTGACAAAATAAACTGAAAAGACTGTACACGCTTATACATTTTACTAGGCTTGTAATACGCAACAAACTGAAGGATTTGTGGCACAACTAAGAAAAGGAGAACAACAAATATATTTGCCTTGTTAGATAAAAAGTTGAAAGAATAGTAAAGTACACCAAAAACTGAAAGCATTAAAAAAATGTATTTCGGTTTAGATATAAACATAAACAAGCGTTTCCACAATCTGTTTTGGTAGCTCCAATGCATAGATTTCTGTCTTTTTTTTTCAAATCCCTTGATTAGAGACTGTTTATTTGATAAGAAATCTTCCAGTAAGACATATTCCGAATCTTCTTCGAACTCAGATGCTAAATGATCCATAAGCTCTAAGCGTACATCCATAAACTTAACCCCATGTTTTATAAGGTAATTATCAATAATCTTTATTTGTTCTTTACTTAATGT
>CALDUJ010000174.1 GCA_937923735.1 uncultured Flavobacteriaceae bacterium
CATTGCATGCACAAGATCCAACCATTGGTCTTCAGTTTCATGATGCGAGTGTGTCTGATGGCTATACCCTGTTTACGCCTAGTGCTAACAATAGCGTGTATTTAATTAACAATTGTGGCGAAGTGCTTAACGAATGGACGTTTAACGAAAGACCCGGGGCAACATGCTATATACTTGAAAATGGAAACCTTCTTAGAGCAGGAAGACAGGGCATTGAAACAAGAGACTGGGAAAATAATGTAGTTTGGTCTTTCTCCATGGAATCCATCGGCTTAAACCAGCATCATGATATTGAGCCGCTTCCTAATGGCAATGTATTATGTGTTATTACGGATACTTACACCGATGCAGAAATGATTGCTATGGGTAGAAATCCATCTATTCTCGATCCAGAATTTAAGCTAGATAAGATTATTGAGTTAGAACCTGATGGAGCTACTGGTGCTAATATTGTTTGGGAATGGAAATTCATAGACCACTTTATACAAGATTTTGATGCAGCTAAAGTAAATTATGGCGTTGTAGAAGATCATCCAGAACTACTTGATTTAAATTTCGATAACGGATTTAATTTTGATTGGACCCATGTTAATGCGATAGACTATAACGCAGATTTAGACCAAATCATTATTTCTCCTCGTCATCTCAGCGAAATATATATTATTGATCACAGTACTACAACAGCTGAAGCCGCTGGGCATACTGGAGGCAATTCTGGAATGGGAGGTGATTTGCTTTGGAGATGGGGCAATCCCCAAGTGTATAGACAAGGAGACACTTCTGACCAAAAGGTATTTAAACAACATGATACTAAATGGGTTGAAAATGGCTATTTGGACGAAGGTAAAATATCCATATTCAATAATGGAGGAGATGGTACCGATACATTTAGTTCGGTACACCTAATAGAACCAAATATTGTTGGCGGTGTATATACTAAAATCGATGATAAGTTTGCACCTGTAGATTACGATTGGTCATGGGATGGGTCGATTTTAGGAGAAACAGTTTTGGAGAATAGTAGGTCTGGCGGACATAGTTTGCCAAATGGGAATTTTATTTTTTGCGAATCCAGTAAGGGGCGTTTTTCTGAAGTTGCTAAAGACGGCACGCACCTTTGGACATACAGGAACCCTACTTACGATACAGGTATATACAACCAATTTGATGAGCCTACTGGTAATGCATTGTTTAGAGGAGAAAAATATCCAACGGATTATGTTGGTTTTACAGGAAGAGATTTAACGCCTTCAAGTATTATAGAAAATGTTAATGGCCTATCTGATACCTGTATTAATGGTCTGAGCGTTAGTAATAATGATTTAGAGTCACTTACTTTAATAAATCCCGTTAGTAACGGAGCTATTCAATTCAATAAGGCTATAAGCTTAAATGCAATTACTATTGCAGATGTTAATGGGAGAATAGTTTACTCGATAGGTGCTTTTAGTGGAAATACATTAAATACTGAATTATTACCGGCACTCTATTTTGTTAAACTTCAGTTTGAGGATGCAATTGAAACACGAAAGATTATTGTAAAGTAGGGCCTCATTAGTGTTTAAGGTCTATAATTAGACTTTTCTACAATTCATCCATTAAAAGTTACAATTCGGTTATTGTCTTTTTTAAAACCTGCTGTTTCGTTGGATATTTGATTCATAATCAAAAAACAAACAGTCATGCAACAATTAGTTATTCTTATTATCATGTTAATATCTTCAACCCTATTTTCTCAAACCTCTGAGGAGACTAAAGGACAAGATATTATAGTTAATATGTCCAATTTCGACTCTAACGATGGTAAGGTATTAGTAGGGCTTTATGATTCTGAAACGAATTGGTTAAGCAAACGTATTATGGGTGATATTGTAAAACTTGAAAATAAGCAATGTCAAGTGGTTTTTAAGAATGTTCCAGAAGGAACTTATGCCGTTTCAATATTCCATGATGAGAATGATAATAATAAGTTAGACACCAATTTTCTTGGTATACCGAAAGAAGATACTGGTTGCTCTAACAATGCACCAGCAAGATTTGGACCTCCAAAATGGAAGGATGCTAAATTCGAAGTAAAAAACGAAACAGTAACACAGAATATTAAACTTTAATCAAAAACCATTATGAAACGACTATTTACAGGATTAGTATTATTTATATCTCTTATTGCCTCCGCACAAGGGAATTATGAGAAAGGAATGCAAAAAGCTTTTGCATTATGGGGAGAAGGTAAAACAACAGATGCCGTTAATCTTTTTGAGAGAATTGCAACGGCAGAACCTGATAACTGGTTGCCTCCATATTGGGCAGCTCAGGTAAATATTGTATCTAGCTTCGGAGAAAAAGATAAGGAGAAACTAACGGCGCAACTTAATAAGGCACAGGATTTATTGAATGATGCTATTGCTATTTCTAAAGATAACCCAGAAATTATGGTCATGCAAGCTATGTTGCATACAGCTTGGGTGGCTTACGATGGTGCTACTTATGGGATGACCTTATCGGGCAAAGTCATAGAGCTTTATACAAAAGCGGCATTAATCGCGCCAGAAAACCCAAGGGTTGTATTGAGTAGAGCTGAATGGGATATGGGAGGTGCTAAATTCTTTGGTCAAGATACTGCACCTTTTTGCAAGGATGTGGAACGATCGTTAGCGCTTTTTGCTAACTTTAAACCAGAAAGTCAATTTCACCCGAAGTGGGGAGAAGATAGAGCTAAACAGATTCTTGAAGACTGTAAAAAGTAGCCATAATAATTTAATAACTGATAATGAGTAAAACTGTAAGAGATATATTAGTTACCATTGGTATAGGCATAGGCGTATGGATTGTTGGCAATGCCCTAGGTAATGGTTTTAAGTTTGAAACTTTTAACGACTTTCTTATAGATTTTGGTTTCTATCAGTTATACTCTTTTGTTCTTGGATATTCCAACAAGTTTTACTTCGATTATCTAGAAAAGATAGATTGGGGCCCAGGAAAAATTAAGCCTAAGAGAATTGCCATAGGTATTATAGGTTCTGTGATAATTACAATGACTTGTATTTTCTTGCTCAGGTTGTTTATCTCGACTGTAATTTATGGTCAACCTTTGGAGGTATTTATAGCTAATGATAGGTTAGAGTATTATAGCTTCGGCCTATGGATTACGTTAACGATAGTTATCATATTTCACTTTGTATACTTCTATAACAGATACCAAAAGAGTAAAATCAAGGAGCAAAAGGTTATAGCTGGTACAGCAAGTGCAAAGTTTGATGCTTTAAAGAATCAGCTAGATCCTCATTTCTTGTTTAATAGCTTGAATGTGTTAACGAGCCTTATTGATGAGAATCCGAAAAATGCTCAGCAGTTCACAACAGCTTTATCTAAAGTATATCGCTATGTATTAGAGCAAAAAAATAAGGATTTAGTAACTGTAGACGAGGAATTAGACTTTGCCAGAACTTATATGTCTTTATTGAAAATGCGTTTTGAAGATAGTATCATTTTCGATATACCAGATAGAGCTTCTAATCCAGAAAGTAAAGTAATACCACTATCATTACAACTACTTCTTGAAAATGCGGTGAAACATAATATGGTAACTAGCTCCAAACCATTACATATTAAAATTTACGAGGATGGCGATAATCTGATAGTAGATAATAATCTTCAAACTAAACAAATTGTAAAAAAGAGCAGTGGCGTAGGATTAAATAATATTAGACAACGCTACAATTTATTAAGTAATAAAAAAGTAATCATCAATCAAGAAGCAGGACGTTTTGCTGTAGCAATACCAATGCTTACTAAACAAATCACTACTATGAGACCAATACAAACAAAAATGGACGACAGATACGTTCGTGCGCGCAAGCGGGTAGACGACTTAAAAGAATTCTATTACAGCTTACTTTCTTATGTTATTGTTATTCCTTTCTTAATATTTATTTGGTATACATTCACGCCATTTACCATACAATGGTTTTGGTTCCCGATGTTTGGATGGGGAATAGGATTGTGTTTTCACGCTTATAGAGTATTCGTAAACGATGGTGTTTTTGGTTCTAGATGGGAAAGAAAGAAAATAGAACAATTCATGAAAGATGAAGAAACTAAAAAATGGAACTAATCATGGAACAAGACTCTAAAAAAGATTTAGCTTACTTGCTAGCAAAGCATAGAGCCGAAAAATTAAAACGTTTCTATCTACATAGTATTATTTATTTATTGCTAAATCCTGTTATTATGGCATGGAAAGTAATACAAGATTTAAATAATGGTGCCGATTTTAATGAGGCATTTTTTAACTTCAATGCATTCTCAACTGCAATCATTTGGGGGTTAGTGCTAGCCATACATGCATTTTCGGTTTTTGGACCAAATGTCATTTTAGGGAATGACTGGGAAGAACGAAAACTCAAGCAGTATATGCGAGAGGAAGAAGAACAAATTAATAACTAGTAAAAAGAGATCATGAGTACAGATATACAACCATACGACAATAGTAATTATAGTGGCCACGAGCGCTATGAAAGAGAGGAAGCTTATATAAGGGCAAAAAAGAAATTAGATAAGTTAGTTGGGTTTTATTGGCATTTAGCAGTTTTTATTATTGTTAATGCGTTCATTATTATTGTTATAATTTCCAATTCTAATCAAACCTTATTGAGTTTTGGTACTTGGGCAACTGCATTTTTCTGGGGTATTGGACTTTTCTTTCACTTTATTGGTGTATTTGGGTCTGATTTAATGTTCGGGAAGAAATGGGAGGAGCGGAAGATTCAAGAAATCATAGAAAAAGATAAACGTACTTGGGAATGAAACATTCATAGTTAAAGTCTATAGCCACTAAAAATGACTATATGAATGTTACATATGACCTATGAAAAACAATAGATATTAGCATATGAAAGTAATTATAATAGAAGATGAAAAACCATCTGCAAGGCGCTTAAACCGAATGCTTGCTGAATTACATGTAAATGTTAGCGAAATGTTACATTCTGTGGAAGAATCTATAGACTGGTTTACTAATAATGAGCATCCAGATTTAATTTTTTTGGATATTCAACTCAGTGATGGATTGTCTTTTGAAATTTTTGAAACCATTGACATAAAATCTGCTATCATTTTTACCACAGCATATGACGAATATGCGCTCCAAGCATTCAAATTAAATAGTATCGATTATTTATTGAAGCCTATTGATGAAACCGAATTGGAAAAGGCAGTTACTAAGTATAAGAAACAACAGCCTACGCGACAGAAAGTAACTTTAGATTTTGATGACATTAAGAAAATGCTTGTCAACCCAATAGATAGAGAATACAAGAAGCGTTTTACAGTTAAAGTTGGGCAGCATCTAAAAATGATTCCTATTGACGAAATTGAATGCTTCTTTAGCGAAAACAAAGGTACTTACGCACATACAACCCAAGGAAGAAACTATTTACTGGACACCACACTCGAGAACTTAGAAGATGAATTGCAACCAGATGTGTTTTTCCGCATTAATCGTAAGTTTTATATAAACATTAATGCCATAAAAGATATGGTTAGTTACACTAATTCCAGACTTCAAATCAAGTTGAATTCTTATAACGAGCAGGAAGTTATAGTGGCTCGTGAGCGTGTTAAGGATTTTAAATTATGGCTTGAGTAAGTAATATCGGATAATACCTATTTTTAATTTAACCGATATTTTAGTATCTTTGTGGTGTGTTAAAGCTGGATATTTCTTACCGTAAAGAACTCAATTCAACATTTACTCGATTATTCGATAAAGTTGAGGTGCTCCGCTCTGCAAGACCTTTGCAGCAATCCGCCATACAACAAATTAAAGAAGCACTACAGCTTGAGTGGACGTACAATTCAAATAGCATTGAGGGTAATACTCTTAGTCTAAGAGAAACTCAATTGGTACTTCAAGAAGGGGTAACCATCAAAGGGAAGTCTCTACGCGAACATTTTGAAGCAAAAAACCACGAAGATGCCATAGAGCTCTTGTATACCTTAGCTAATAAAAATAATGCGCTAAGTGCTAGTAACGTTCTAGATATACATAGTTTAGTACTGCGCGCCATAGAGAAAGATTTTGCGGGCCGTTTACGTAATGGTGCCGTGCGTATTGCTGGTGCTAATTTTATTCCGCCTAATGCCAATAAAGTATCAGATTTGCTTGATGAGTTGATAGTTTTTGTAGTGTCCAATCCTTTACAATTAAACACCATAGAGTTAGCAACTGTGTTTCATCATAAGTTTGTATGGATCCATCCATTTTTCGATGGTAATGGCAGAACAGTCAGATTGCTTATGAATTTACTTTTACTAAAGGAGGGATTTCCGCCAGCCATTATTCTTAAAAACGACCGTAAAAAATATTACGATGCTTTAAATCTGGCTAATAATGGTAATTATAGTAAGCTTATGCTATTAATGTGTCAAGCTAGTGAGCGTACGCTTAACATATACTTAAGTGCTTTGCCAAGTGAGGGTGATGGCTATCAAATTATCTCAGACATTGTTGGGGAGCCTGAAGTACCTTACAGTCAAGAGTATGTTAGTCTTTTAGCGCGTCAAGGCAAGATAGATGCCCATAAAGAAGGACGTAATTGGTTTACTACCAAAGAAGCTATTCTTAATTACAAGCGCGCTAAAAACGATTAACTAGTTGCATTTCATCGAATTATACCTCAAACATCAGAGTTGAGTTAGTTTTTTTAGTACATTGCTAGTCCTAATCTATGTTAACCTAAATAAAACTGTTATGAAGAAGCTATTACTTCCACTAACTTTTATCTGTTTTTTTGTGTCTTCGACCATGGTAGCTCAGAATACGCAAAAGAAAAACAATTCTACTACTAAGAATACTCAACGAAAGGGTCCTAAAATGTCGAAAAACAATGCTGTTGTTCGTATTAATGAAGTGCCTGCGACGCCGTCTGTAGTTTCAAGGAATTCTAATAGAAGCACTACGAGGAAGCAACGAATAGTTGAATCTAATACATCAAATAGTAGAAGTTCTAATAAAATGGCGAGTCATAGGGATATGATTGCCAAAAGAAAGCGCATCGTAGAAAATTACTAGTCTTTTTTCTTCTTTTCTGGCATAGGACCACGTAAGTGAATAATTAATCCATTCAAAAAATTACGTAATATCTGGTCACCAACCTCCATGTATTTAGGATGATTTTCGTTTCGGAAGAAAGCACCGAGTTCGCTTTTTGATATTCTAAAATCTACTAATTTCAAAATATCTACTATTTCGTCATCACGTAGCTTATGTGCGACACGCAGTTTTTTAAAAATATCATTGTTATTTAACCCCATATATCAAAGGTAGTTGTTTTTTAACTGTATTAAAACTTAAGTGATATAGGTTCATTTAAAAGTGAATTTTTATTTAACAACACTTTTCCAGACTTATTATCTATCACTTTAATATTTGTGATATTACCTAGTCTTTTTACCTCAATATCAAAATCTTGACCAAATGCTTTAACTTTTCGTAGCGCCATTTCATTCCAATTTTTTGGTAATCGGGGTATTAGGGAAAAGCTATTAAGGCCAGTTGGGTTAATACCAAATAATCCTTCTATAAAAACGCGACAGTAGAGCCCACTTTCTGCAGATAAATGAGCCATATTGCCTTCTGGGTAAGCCTCCACTACATAAGGAACACGTTTTCCTAACAGACGCTCATAGGAAAATTGCTTTAATTTTTCTAATGACGTATCTGTAGCGCCAGATAGGAATGTTCCTCTAAGTGCATACAATGTGCCTCTATCCCAAAATATATTAGACACTGATGGATTAGGATTATTCTTTTCTACATGAACACCATTCTTGGTCCATAAACGATTAAAAAGCGCTTCAATAGTTGCCTCTTTTCTTGTGTTAATGCCAACTACTAGTGGCATACAAATCCAATGACGCAAGGCTTTATGTTCTTTGTAATATTTATAGGTATCTAACCCTTCGACTGTCGCTCCAAAATATTGCTCAATAGCAACGTTAAGTTTTTGGGCTTGTTTTTTGTATTTTTTTATAACGCGTTTAGATTTGTTTAATGATTTTGCAAGGTCAGCTGAATGCTTTAGAGCTCCATAGTATAATGCTGAAGTAGATAAATTTGCAGTTCCTGTTTCTACGCGATTTTCCATTTCATCAGACTCGGATTTTACCACACCTTCTTTATTGAGTTGACGTTTAGAATATTCTAAACACCAAGTAATTAGTTGCCAAAGTTCTTCGGAAATAGCACTGTCTCCGCTAGCCAAAGCAAATTGGCTAGCGCCATAAGCAATCATGGCTGCATCACCGCGGTCTAAAGGAGCAGGAGGAGGTAAGCCTTCAACTTCAAAGGCATAAGGTAGTTTTGTATATTCAGGATTAGTTTTTTTAGCAAAAGCGCGATACATATTCATTGCAGAAATATTTCCTACTTCGTACCCTAAATACGGAAAGAAAGGGCTCACATACTCTGCTTGGTCATTAGCCCAAATACCCACATAATAGCGTCCTCCACCAGGCGAATGAATTAAGCCCAGCTTCGATTCGAAAATACTCTCAGAGGCTCGAATTTTTGAAAATTCGAATAATGTATTCAAATTCTTGTCAGGTGTTTCAAGGATTAGCGAGCTAGACATTTTATCTAAAAAAGCTTTACGTTCTTCTAGAGCCTGTTCATGTGTTTGTTTAGGCAATGGTTCTGTATCTCGATTAGCCATTATTCTAACAGAAAAACTCACGGAATCTTTCGGAGTTAATACTATTTGTTTAGGGATACCTGAAGTTACAACTAAGCTAAAAGCACCATCTGCATCTTGATCTTCAAATTTCTGAAAACTATTAGATGTGTTAATGTTTATTGTAGCGTTTGAGGTATTTACAATCGTTAATTTCTCTACGAATAAACGCTCTGATGGTGACGGGAAGAATTCACGTTTCATTACAATGCCTTCCTTAGAAGCTTTATGTTCAAAATTTAATATTCCGTTGATAGTGATTTGTTTAAGTGGACCAGGAACAAACACTTTTTTGTTAATAAACAATTTAGGTAATATGTCATCCGTAAATATTTTCATTAAATAACTCCGGTATACAAACCAACTAGGGTCTGTAGTTTTTATGAATGGGTGGAACTGTGGGAAAAATACCTGACGTTCTATAGATAATTGCCCAAGAGAATCAGTAGCGTAATTTACAATTGCTGCGACGCGTTTACCAGCCATTTCAATATTATCCTGATGAGGTAAATTTTTATTGTCAATATTGTATGTTATTGAATGCTCAGGATAATTATTTCTCCATAATTGGCTCTGTGACCATGATACATATTGAGTTAAAAAACAAACTATAAATACAAGATATTTCATTACTCTGTCTTTTTTAGATTTAGATGTGATTGTTAGTATTTATTGACCTATTGCCGAGTTTAATATAGATAAAACTTTTGTAACAAGTTTATATTTAAATTCTAATATAATGTACTTATCTCAGAAAATTTTAGAAATGATTGAGAGTTAACAATATTAAGTTATTCTTAATGAGTTTGGTATGGCAGAAATTTAAAGTAGTTTTTCTGTATCTACAGCAAACCTAATTAACAACTAAAATCCCTTTAAATAATCGCACCTTTAACTAGCTAAAGTACTATAGCTTTGGTGTAAATACTTCAAGAGCTCGAAGATAAAAAGTGTAAGTTTTACCGCTCATTTTTTCACCTTACAATTTGTAAGGATAATCCATATATTTTTTTGAAGATAATAGCAACTAAATCCTGATGTATAGAATGGTAGGGTTTTACTTAACTATTTAAACATCAAAAGAAGAGGTGGTTGCTATTCTTTTAAAATTTGTTTTGATGCTAACTTTGTCCCAAAGAGGAAGCCAACTAAAGCCAAGGCGCCATCAGACAACGTAAACCAAAGTTCTTTTGGTAACACAACAATATTAAAGAAAGTCGCAGCAATCATTAACATACCCACAATATATGCAGGTATCATACTTGTTTTGGAAATAAATCCAGCAACAAACATACCAGCGACTATGCCTATAAAATGGACAGTGACCACAAATACTTTGGAGCCCACAGGAATTTTATTCATATTATTTTTTAA
Organism: uncultured Flavobacteriaceae bacterium; assembly: GCA_937923735.1. Lineage (GTDB taxonomy): Bacteria > Bacteroidota > Bacteroidia > Flavobacteriales > Flavobacteriaceae > JABABD01. The sequence goes on from CALDUJ010000174.1 coordinate 10,107, forward strand.
CCATTCCATATTAGTAGGTTCTGAACCTTCTGGTAGAGGGAACAGATTTTGACCAATAAGACTTTCGAAAATATAAACGACTAAGGCTGCTACAATAAAACCTGCGATTGTTGCTAAGACATTTCTCATGATAATTTTGTTTAGTTGGTAATATCAATATACAAAAAACCAGAAGTTATACTTCGAGGCTTAGATTCTAAATATTAGATTAAGGCTTTTTTAGTAGAATCTCTATATCGCAATGATATTTTTTACCCTTCCGTCTTTTGTTCTTTGAGAGAACAAAATCCACCTTCCCTTAAAAAAGTGAAGGAGTCTTTTACTAATAGTATTTAGGCTAAATAACCACTTTATAGTACATGATTACTCCCGAGTAAGCATTCTCTCTACTTTGGAGAGGGTTAGGCAGAGGATTTTACTCAACCAATACCCAATCACCTTTCTGTATTAACGGAATGGCTTGTTTGTCTTTTAAGGTTTTGTTTTCACCACTCATAACGTGCTTAATAGTCACTTTATCGTTACGACCAATTTTTGGTTGTTCACGTACTATGGTTTCTACTACTTGTTGTCTTTGCGTTTGTCCAGCTTGTCTGTTTTCGGCAGAACGTTCGTCCAAATTCTGAATTTCTTCTTTAGTAGTTTGCGTATTATCCTTACGTCTTGTTTGTCTAGCTTCTTGTATGGCGCTTGTGTCCTCTGTTGGTAATTCGCCTTTAAATAAGAAGGAGATAACGTCTTTATTTACTTCGTCTATCATCTTTTTAAAGAGTTCAAACGATTCGAACTTATAAATCAGCAATGGGTCTTTTTGCTCATGCACCGCTAATTGCACAGATTGTTTTAATTCGTCCATTTTACGTAAATGGGTTTTCCATGCATCATCAATGATAGCTAATGTGATGTTCTTTTCGAAATCGGTAATTAACTGCTTTCCTTTTGTTTCGTAGGCTTTCTCTAAGTCAGTAACAACTTGTAGGTTCTTAATACCATCTGTAAATGGCACGACGATTCGTTTGAATTTATCGCGCTGTGTTTCGTATACATTTTTAATGACAGGAAATGCTGTATCCGCATTACGTTCCATTTTTTCTTTGTAATGGTCAAAAGCAGCGTGGTAAATCTTTTGCGCAATGTCTTGGTAAGACATTTTATTGAATTCTTCTTCCGAAATAGGAGAAGCCATTGAGAAATAACGTATTAATTCGAATTCAAAATTCTTATAATCGTTGGCGTCTTTGTTAGTTTCTGTTATGATTTCGGAAGTGTCAAAAATCATATTTGCTAAATCTACTCGCAGTCTTTCTCCAAACAAAGCATGGTAACGACGCTTATATACTACTTCACGTTGAGCATTCATCACGTCATCATATTCTAACAATCGCTTACGAACACCAAAGTTATTTTCCTCGACTTTTTTCTGAGCACGCTCAATAGATTTAGAAATCATAGAGTGCTGTATCACTTCACCTTCATCTAAGCCCATTCTATCCATCATCTTAGCAATACGTTCACTACCAAATAAACGCATCAGATTATCTTCCAAAGACACATAAAACTGTGAGCTTCCAGGGTCTCCTTGACGACCAGCACGACCACGTAACTGTCTGTCTACACGACGAGAATCGTGACGTTCAGTACCTACAATTGCTAATCCACCTGCCGCTTTTACTTCATCTGATAGTTTGATATCCGTTCCACGACCAGCCATGTTTGTAGCGATGGTTACTTGTCCAGCGCGACCAGCTTGGTCAACAATTTCTGCCTCTTTTTTATGCTGTTTTGCATTCAAGACGTTGTGATCTACTTTACGGATGCTTAACATCTTTCCTAATAGCTCAGAAATTTCGACATTGGTTGTACCAATCAATACTGGACGGCCTTCTTGAGAAAGCTTGGTCACTTCATCGATAACGGCATTGTATTTTTCGCGCTTGGTCTTGTACACCAAATCCTGTCTATCGTCACGTGCAATTGGTCTGTTGGTAGGAATTTCTACTACATCCAATTTATATATTTCCCAGAATTCACCTGCCTCAGTCACCGCAGTACCTGTCATACCAGACAGTTTGCGATACATCCTGAAGTAATTTTGAAGTGTTACCGTTGCAAATGTTTGCGTTGCAGATTCAATCTTAACATTTTCCTTGGCTTCAATCGCTTGGTGTAATCCATCACTATAACGACGACCATCCATGATACGTCCCGTTTGTTCATCAACAATCATTACTTTATTATCCATCACGACATACTGGATGTCCTTTTCAAACAGCGTATAGGCCTTTAGTAACTGGTTTAGAGTATGAATACGTTCTGACTTAATTCCGAATTCTCTAAACAAGTCTTCTTTAAGCTCTGCTTCTTTTTCTGCAGTTAGTCCCTGAGATTCAATTTTATCAATCTCCATACCCATTTCTGGCATTACGAAGAAATTTGGGTCATCTTTTCCTGAAAGATATTCAACACCTTTGTCAGCTAATTCAATTTGATTATTCTTTTCATCAATTACATAAAACAACTCTTCATCTACCTTAGGCATTTCTCGGTTGTTGTCTTGCATGTAAAAATTCTCAGTTTTTTGAAGAATTTGTCTTACACCTTCTTGACTTAAAAACTTGATGAGCGCCTTATTTTTTGGCATTCCACGGAATACTCGAAGTAACTGGAAGCCCCCTTCTTTATCGTCTCCTTCTTTAATAAGTTTTTTAGCTTCTGCTAAAACACCTGTTAAATATTGGCGTTGTACACGAACAATATCGTCTACTTTAGGTTTTAACTCATTAAACTCATGTCTATCACCTTGCGGAATTGGTCCAGATATAATTAATGGTGTTCTGGCATCATCAACTAATACAGAATCTACCTCATCTACAATAGCGTAGTGATGTGGACGTTGCACTAAATCGTCTGGCGAATGTGCCATGTTATCACGTAAGTAATCAAACCCGAATTCGTTATTAGTTCCGTAAGTAATATCTGCGTTATAAGCTTTTTTACGTGCTGCTGAATTAGGTTGGTGATAATCAATACAATCAACAGTCATCCCATGAAATTCAAATATAGGAGCCATCCACGCACTATCACGTTTTGCAAGGTAATCGTTAACTGTAACAAGATGCACGCCTTTCTCTGCAAGGGCGTTGAGATATACTGGAAGCGTAGCAACCAAGGTTTTACCTTCACCAGTTTGCATTTCGGCAATCTTACCTTGATGTAGAGCAGCACCACCAATTAGCTGAACATCATAATGTATCATGTCCCAAGTAATAGGTTTACCAGCAGCATCCCATGAGTTAGCCCAAGTAGCTTTATCTCCATCTAAAGTGACATAACTTTTATCACCGGATAATTCTCGATCAAAAGGTGTTGCATTAACGGTTATCTCTGTATTATGCACAAAACGCTTTGCGGTTTCTTTTATAACAGCAAAAGCTTCAGCCATAATCTCATTCAGGCAATCTTCAGTTGCCTTATAGGATTCGTCTTTAAGCTTATCAATTTCTTGATAGATGTCTTCTTTTCTGTCTATATCTTCCGTAGCGTCAGCTTCTTCTTGAAGCGTATCCATTTGTTCTTTAAAAGGTGCCCTTGCCTCTGCTATTTTTTCTTTGAAGTATGCAGTCTTAGCTCTCAACTCATCGTGAGATAAGGCTTCTAATTCTTTTTCGAAAACTTTTACTTGTTCTATAATAGGAGAGAGGGCTTTTACGTCCTGTTTGGACTTATCGCCTACAAATACTTTTAATACTGAATTTAAAAAACTCATTTATATGTTTTTTCTGTTTGGTTTATCATTTTTGTTAACCAGTTCTCAAAGATAATGGTTGTGGTTGTCTTAACGTGAAAATTAGAAACAAAAAAAGCCTCGAACGAGACTTTTTAACTTTAGTTTTGCAAATTATATTTAATATTCATCCTCATTCCAGAGGTAATCTTCGTCGGTCGGGTAGTCTGGCCAAATCTCTTCAATAGAATCGTAAGAATCACCTTCGTCTTCTATTGCTTGTAAATTTTCAACTACTTCTAAGGGAGCTCCAGTACGGATTGCGTAATCAATGAGTTCGTCTTTTATCGCTGGCCAAGGTGCATCACTTAAATAAGATGCTAGTTCTAATGTCCAATACATAGCAGTAATAGGTTTTTAATTTTTGCAAAAATAAATTTTTAGATCAAAAAGTCAAGTAAAAAACTAATTATTTGTTCAATAATCTTAAGAACGTCTTTCTTTCACTGAAAATCAACTCTTTGCAGTGTTAATAATTCGTTGAGGTTTGTATTAAGAATTCTTTTTAGGAATCCACTTTATTTCCTCAGCTTGTAAGTCATGAGACAACTTTCGTGCCAACACAAAAAGGTAGTCAGAAAGACGGTTAAGATAAGTGAGTGTATGCGCATCAAATGGTTCTAAATCATTAAGTGCAGAGGCTAAACGTTCCGCTCTACGGCATACAGTACGGGCTATGTGACAGAATGACACAGTTTGATGCCCACCAGGCAAAATAAAATGCGTCATTGGTGGTAATGCTTCGTTCATAGTGTCCATTTCTGTTTCCAAGAGTTCGATATCTTCTACATCTATTTTTGGAATATTAAGACGTTCTTTTCCACTTTTAAGTATTGCTTTTTCTGGATCTGTAGCTAAAACAGCACCAACCGTAAAGAGTTTATCTTGAATAAGCATCAGTAACTCTTTAGAGTGTTGATCTATCTTTTGGTCACGAATAAGCCCTAAATGAGAATTTAATTCGTCAACGGTTCCGTAGCTCTCTATACGAATATGGTGTTTTGGCACACGTGTGCCGCCAAATAGTGCTGTGGTACCTTTGTCGCCAGTTTTGGTGTAGATTTTCATGTAGTAAAGTTAAGAGTTATTGAGTTGAAAGTGAAAAATTGCGGATGAAAAGGTTTTTATTCAATTCTTTCTAATTTATGCCTAAAAATAGAAAATGAAAGCCCATCTGGTTTGTGGTCTCGTAGAATCAATTCTTTTTCACTTAATGATTCCACAATATAAAGCCTACTTCCTAGGGTTAGGATTGAGTCTTTAAAGTCATATTTGAAACTTTGCTCGTCAATAGATTCAGTGCCAGTTAGATTAGATTTTAATTCGATAATTAGTTTTTTACAAGAGTAATCAAATTCTTTTCCGCTAAATAAATCAGTGCTTTTTGTGGTGCCATCTTGAAGCTCTTTATGGTAACATTTCCATTTTCCGACGAGACTTAGTGAACTTGTTTTTACACTAGTACAGGAAATTAAAATTAGTATTATAAGAGCAGATAATTTTTTCATTTATTCGAATAAATTAATACTGATAATAAGCGTTATTTTTTGTCTTTAGTATTATTGATACAGGATTAATTTTCAACTTCAGATTGATTATTCCCCTCTTGAGAAGCCTTCATTTTCTCTTTAAAATTCTCTCTAAAATTCCTGCCTTTCCTTCCGTAAAGCTTATTTTTATTACTCTTGTTATTTCGTTGGACGATTAAGAACAAAACGGCTATGGCAATAACGTAGAGTATGATTTGATAGTCCATGTTTTACCTTTTAAATTTTCTTTTATTCTTTTTTTGCTCGTAACTGTCTCGGAAACTTGTATCCCTTTTCTTAGTGCTTCCCACGAAAATGGCTATCAAGACAACAGCGATAATTGCAAATACTAACATAAATAAGGTTTTTAGTTTAGAATACTCGAAGTCTATTAAACTTAAATTGATTAGAAGAATAGACTTAGTATGAATTTAATAATAAAGCTAACCAAAATAATAATTCCTGGTATGATTAGAAATTCTAATACATTGAATTTTTTGTCATTGGTAGATTTATTCTTCTGAAAAATAACCAATAAATAGCCTATGTATAATGCTATTAAAAGCCAAAAGAGAGACATTATCCTATTTATTCCTCACATCACTCTCCACCATACCATCACGAAGCCTAATTACACGATGCGCATGCTCAGCAATTTCCTCTTCGTGTGTTACTAGAATTACGGTATTACCATTGGCGTGAATTTCATCAAAGAGCGCCATAATCTCTATACCTGTTTTGGAGTCTAAGTTTCCTGTCGGCTCATCCGCAAGAATAATAGATGGCTTATTTACCAAAGCCCTGCCAACAGCAACTCTTTGGCGCTGTCCACCAGATAATTGGTTAGGTCTGTGGTCCATTCTGTCAGCTAAACCTACATCTGTCAATACCTCTTCAGCACGTTGCTTGCGCTGTGATTTAGAGGCTCCAGCATATACCATTGGTAATGCCACATTATCTAAAGCCGTTGTACGTGGTAGTAAGTTAAAGGTCTGGAATACAAAACCTATCTCAGTATTTCTAATATCTGCTAATTGATCGTCTGTCATCTGACTAACATCCTGCCCGTTGAGTAAATAAGATCCTGCAGTTGGTGTGTCTAAACAACCTAAAAGATTCATTAATGTGGATTTTCCAGAGCCAGAAGGCCCCATTAAGGCTACATAATCGCCTTTTTCTATATCCAGATCGATACCTTTTAATACGTGAACGGTTTCTTGACCTAATTGAAAATCCCTAATAATGTTTCTGATTTCAATGACGTTACTCATCAACTATTGGTTTTATGATTATAGCTTTCGATAAAGATAATATATCAAATGCTAATAAGACGTTAAAGTCTTTAGCTTGTTACACTCTAATCGAAAAATGTTCTTTTTTCTGTTCTTTTCTAAAGAAAACTAAACCCCAATAAAAGGTGTCAATTGTTACAGTAACTCTAGGATGCTGTTTAATTGTTTCCCAGGCTTCTGTCATTCCTTTGGACCAATGAATATCATCGAAAATCATTATGGTTTCATTATTTACATTTGGTAATAGCGCATTAAAATATTTTAGCGTTGCGTCTTTGTTATGGTTGCCATCAATGTATATCAGGTCTAGTTTGGAGTCTCTAATTTCTGGTGTGCTTAATGCTGTATCAAATTCTGAATTAATTAGTCGAACGTTATTTAGTTTGAAGAAATTAAACTGTTCTTGGGCAATTTCGGAAGTTTCTTTACAACCTTCAATAGTAGTAATATTAGCTTTGGGATTTCCCAAACTCAATGCTGAGGTTGCCATGCCTAATGAGGTACCTAATTCCAGAATTGATTTTGGTTGAAAATATGCTGTCAATTTAAGAAGTAGTTTGGCTCTCTTCTCTGTAATTCCCGCTGTTTTAGCAACTTTATTAATTTGTCTAGTATTGCTAGTGAAAATACGTGAGCCAGCACCAAAATCCTGAACAAAAATTACCAATTCATTATTATAGAGTCTTTTTCTGAAAGCGTTAAGCCTTAAGTATGCTTCATGGTTTTCTTTGTTGTAAAAACACTTGGTAACGAGACTATAAACAAATGGTGAATGCACGCCATGTTGGTTAGTGGACCTAAATAAGAATTTTAAGTATTGTATGATTAGATGCAACTATTCTTCAAGTTTAGAGGATAATTCGAACCAGCGTTCTTCTTTTTCTTCAATGGTGTCAATAATGCTCTGAAGTCTTCCTGATAAATCGCTTATCTCTTCATTTGAAAGGCCCTCTTGATAAAACTTTGATTGCAATTCGCTTTTGTCAAACTCCAAGGATTTCAGCTTACTTTCGAGATTCTTTAATTCTTTTTGTTCGTTATAGGATAATCTGCTCTTGTCATCTTTTTTCCAATCGTTCTTTGCGGTTTTCGGCGTTTCTGTTATTGAAGGTTGACTGTCTTCGTATACCCTATAATCGCTATAATTGCCTGGAAAATCCTCAATAACACCGTTGCCTTTAAAAACGAATAAATGATCCACGACTTTATCCATAAAATAACGATCGTGAGAAACTACCAACAAGCATCCTGGAAAATCCAACAGGAAGTTTTCAAGGACATTTAGCGTCACAACGTCAAGGTCGTTGGTTGGCTCATCAAGAATTAAAAAATTTGGATTCTGGATTAATACAGTACACAGATATAGTCGCTTTAACTCACCACCACTAAGCTTATCGACAAAATCGTATTGCTTTTTTCTACTAAAAAGAAAACGTTCTAATAGTTGTTGGGCACTAATTTGCCTTCCTTTTTTGAGTGGAATATAGTCTCCAAATTCTTTTATAATATCTATAACTTTCTGGCCTTCTTTTGGGTTGATGCCACTTTGTGTGTAATACCCAAATTTAACAGTTTCACCAACGACTACTTTTCCGTTTTTAGGTTTTATACCACCTGTTAGAATATTAAGAAAAGTGGATTTTCCAGTTCCGTTTTTACCAATAATACCAATACGTTCTCCTTTTTTAAACACATAATCGAACTTTTTTAAAATTACCTTATCGTCAAATGCATGACCTACATTGTGCAACTCTATAATTTTGCTGCCTAGACGCTCCATGTTTAATTCTAATTGAACAACATGATCGTTACGTCTTTGATGCGCTTTGTGTTTTATTTCAGTAAAATCACTTATTCTAGACTTAGATTTCGTGGTTCTAGCTTTAGGTTGGCGACGCATCCAGTTTAGTTCTCTCTTAAAAAGTTGCTTGGCTTTATTAACTTCTGTTGCTTCTTGCTGTATACGAGCTTCTTTTTTGTCTAGGTAGTAGGAGTAGTTTCCTTTGTAACTATATAGTTTTCCATGGTCTAGTTCTATAATTTCATTACAGACACGCTCTAAGAAATAACGGTCATGGGTGACCATGAATAACGTAATGTTTTCATTTTTAAAGTAGTTTTCCAGCCATTCAATCATTTCTAAATCTAGATGATTTGTTGGCTCATCGAGTATTAAGACATCAGGTTTACTGAGTAATGTTTGCGCTAATGCTAGTCGTTTTTTTTGTCCGCCAGAAAGGTTTTTTACTTTTTCCTGAAGGTTTTCGAGTTTGAATTTGAATAATATCTGCTTGTATTGAGTTTCGAAATCCCAAGCATTTAGTGCTTCCATTTTTTCAAATGCTTTCTGGTACATTTCTGTGTCATCTGGATTCAGTAAAGCTTGTTCGTAATTATGAATAACCCTCAAAATTTCACTATCTCCAGTAAAGATGGTTTCTTCGATGGTAGATTCAATATCCAAATCTGGTTCTTGAGATAAAAAGGCAACTTTTAAGCCATTCCTCATAATGACTTCGCCAGTGTCAGGTTGCTCTTTTCCAGATAAGATATTTAGAATGGATGTTTTACCAGTTCCATTTTTTGCGATAAGAGCAATTTTCTGGTCTTTATGTATGCTGAAAGATAGTCCTTCGAAAAGGGTTAGTTCTCCATACGCTCTCGAAATATTTTCAACAGAAATGTAGTTCATAGCTATTTTGCAAATAACGGATAAAAAACCAAAAAATCCGATAAAAGTTTTGTTATTCCCGACGAAAGGCTATATTTGTGGTCAAACAACGCGCCCTAATTATGAAAAAAACGATCTTTGCTATAGGTCTGATTTTTACAGTGCTAGCAACATCCTGCATTCCCCTTAAGAAAACACTTTATTTTCAAGATGATACAGGCAATACCATTGCAAATGGTGTTAAGGAGGCTCCCAAGCCGTACCGCCTTCAGATTGGGGATGTTATAAACATAAGAATTAAGGTTTTAGATCAAAACTCTGTAAGTATTTTCAATCCAATTTCTAGCAGCGAAAACATGAATGCTAGTGGTTCAGAGCGTGCTTATTTCGATGGATTTACAGTAGATACCCACGGTAATATAAGAGTGCCAGCACTTGGGGATATGAATGTTATAGGAAGAACAGCTAAAGAAGTAGAGGAGCTGATAAAACAAAAATTACTTGAAGAACAGTTTAAGGAGACCGCAAATATTTTCATAACAGTTAAGTTAGCTGGTGTACGTTTTACTGTTAATGGTGAAGTGAAGTCTCCAGGAACCATAACGCTATATCAAGAACGAGTAAATATTTTTGAAGCTATTGCCAATGTCGGTGAGATACCTATTACAGGGGATAAGGAAGATGTAGCTATTGTTAGACAGTATCCACAAGGACATAAAATACACCATCTAGATTTAACAAAGGCATCAGTTATAAATTCGCCTTACTATTATATTCAACCTCACGATATTATTTATGTAAAGCCTCTCAAACAAAAAACTTGGGGCACTGGGACTAGCGGTGTGCAAACACTTACAACACTACTGTCCATCTTTTCAATCGTGACTTCTACAGTTTTACTAGCAAGAAACCTATAATGAGGGAAGATGTAAATATTAGCGATACTCAAAGCGCCTTTGATTTTAAGGGCTTTATTTTCAAGGTAATTAGTTACTGGAAGCTTTTCGTATTTTGTATTTTTATTGGTTTCCTTGCTGCTTATTTTGTAAATGTCAGAAAAAAGAATATTTACGCTTTAGACTCTTTAATTACAATAGAGAATGAACAAAACCCTTTTTTTACATCTAATACAAGTATTTCTTTTAATTGGGGAGGTGTAACAGGTAAAGTCGAGACCGTTCTCACATCTTTGAAAACAAGAAATCATAATGAAAAGGTTATAGATTCTTTAGAGTTTTATTTGCAGTATCTTAAAAAGGGTAAGTATCACACAAACGATATATATAAAAGCGCTCCTTTTTATTTGGATATAGAAAAAGATAATTGGCAAATATTAAATCGTCCTATTGGGGTAAGATTCTTAAATTCTGAAGAATATGAATTATTTGTAGATGAAGAATTTTCTGGCGCAGGAATCCAAAGATATAGTGATCGTGAAACGGATTACGTACAAATTCCTCAAGGAACTTTTCCCAAAAGATTTAAGATTGGCGAAAAGGTGTCATTACCATATTTAAACTTTAGATTACAGAAAAGAGGTAATGCCATAATAGCAGAGAACTCTGAATTTTATTTTAGGTTCCAGAACTTTGATGCTATCGTGAACTCTTATAAAAGTGCAATTGCTGTTGCTCCTAATACCAAAGGGTCTTCAATTTTAAAATTGAGACTTTCTGGTACAAATAAATCGAAAATTGTAGATTTTTTAAATGCTACAACCGACATACTAAGCAAGACTGATTTAGAGAGGAAAAATTTGTATGCTACTAAAACAATTGAGTTTATAGATAACCAATTAGATTCGGTTTCAAAGGACTTAAAAGAAGTGGAAAAGGAAATTAATGATTTCAGAAAAACAAACAAAATATATAACATTGACGAAGCAAACACAGATTTAACGGTCAAGTTAAAAGAAGCAGATTACAAAAAAACAAATAGCCAATCTAAACTCGATTATTTGAGTTCCTTGGAAGATTATCTAACAACAAGAACCGATTACTCAAACATATCGGCACCGTCTGCAGCAGGAATAGAAGATGTGAATATAATGAGTTCGATACAGCGTATTACCTCATTGTCATTGGAGAGGCAGACATTGGCTTACACTACAAAAGAAAGTTCTGGACTTTTTAGAGACATTGACAGAAAAATAACTGCTGAAAAAAATGTGTTACTAGAGTTAATATCTTCATCTAAAACTACTATAAAATCTAACTTGGTTACTGTAAATAGAGATTTAGCTAGGTTAGAAAGTAAAATAGCTGAGTTACCAGAAGATCAACAAAAATTACTGAAAATAACAAGGCAATACAACCTCAATGAAGAAACATACAACGTTTTTTTAACTAAAAGAGGTGAAGCTTCAGTAGTAAAAGCAGCAAATGTATCTGATATTATTGTAATAGATGAAGCAAAGGATATTGGTGGAGGGTTGATTGGACCTAATAAGGATCTTAATTACTTTGTTGCATTGTTTGCTGGTATTATGATACCATTAGTTTACATATTCTTAATTGTATTCTTAGATAATAACATACATGGTCCTGAAGATATTATATCGCTTACAAAAATACCGATACTAGGAGTTATAGGAAAAAATAAATTAGGTAACAACTTGGTGGTTTTCGAAAAACCAAAATCAGCCATATCCGAAGGTTTTAGAGCTATAAGATCTAGTTTGCAATATATATATAAAGAGCAAAAAATTGAGGGTACTAAAACTGTAATGGTTACATCTTCGGTGAGTGGTGAGGGTAAAACTTTTTGCTCAATAAACATTGCTACTGTATTTGCTTTAACAAATAAGCGTACTGTTTTAGTAGGTCTTGATTTGAGAAAACCAAAAATATTTGGAGATTTTCAACTAGAGAATACCATTGGAGCAGTTAACTACTTAATAGGAGACAAATCTCTAGATGAGGTAATTCAAAAAACCCACATACCGAACCTAGACTTAATAGTATCTGGACCAGTGCCTCCAAATCCATCAGAATTGTTGATGTCTGATAAGATGACTCAATTAATTGAGGCTCTAAAAAAGGATTATGACTATATAGTTTTGGATACACCTCCAGTCGGTTTAGTAACTGATGCTGTAGAGCTAGTGGATTATGCAGACGCTACAATATATATGGTAAGACAGGACTATACTAAAAAGGGAATGTTATCATATATAGATGACAAGTATAAAAAAGGCGAATTAAAAAATATAAGTGTAGTACTAAATGATTATAAGCATAATGCCAAGTATGGCTATGGTTACGGCTACGGTTATGGCTATGGTTATGGCTACGGTTACGGTGCTTATGCCAATGGTTATCATGAAGACGATACAAGTGGTAGGACAATAGTGTCTAAAGTAAAAGACCTCTTTAAAAAATAAATTGAAACTAAGGTTTTAGTGAATACTATTAACAAGAATATTAAGAGACTTTTTGATTTAGTTCTCTGCTTCGTATTAATTCCAGTTTTTATTATTCCAATTATACTAATAGTTTTAATAGCTACTATCGATACCAATATGTGGGGGATTTTCACTCAAAAAAGAGTTGGGAAAAATGCTAGACTTTTTAATATTTATAAAGTAAGAACACTTAAAAATGAACCACACAGATTAGGGCATTTAGACAAAAGTGCAACCAAATTTGGTAAATGGTTAAGAAAATATAAGTTGGATGAGTTACCTCAGTTATTTAATGTGTTGAAAGGTGATATGAGTTTTGTGGGACCTAGGCCAGATGTTGAAGGATTTGCTGACGAATTAGAAGGTGAAGACAGAATTATTTTAAACATCCGTCCAGGTGTAACAGGTCCAGCAACAATTAAATACAGAGATGAAGAAGAGATTTTAGCCTTGCAGGATGACCCCGAAAAATACAATAGAACGATTATTTGGAAAGATAAGGTCGAAATCAACAAAAAGTACATTGAAAATTGGAGTTTTTATTTAGATTTGAAGTTCATAATTAAATCAATTTTTAACGAGTAATGGGAGAAGTAAAAAGAATAACTGTTATAGGTCTTGGATACGTAGGTTTGCCATTGGCAGTAGAATTTGCCAAAAAGTTTCATGTAGTAGGCTTAGATATTAATGAAGGACGTGTTGCAGAATTAAAAAACGGAGAAGATAAAACCTTAGAGGTAGAATCCGATAACTTAAAAGCAGTTCTTACAGATGACCTTTCAGCAGACAAAGGGCTATTTATAACATCAGATAGCTCAGATATGGCTGATTCTAACGTTTACATAGTAACTGTGCCAACACCTACTGATGAATTTAACAAGCCAGTATTCACTCCACTTATTAAAGCAAGTGAAGCTGTTGGTAAAGTATTAAGCAAAGGGGATATTGTAATATATGAGTCTACTGTATACCCGGGTGCAACCGAAGATATATGTGTTCCAATTCTAGAAAAACATTCTGGTTTAGTTTATAATAAAGATTTTTTTGCAGGTTATTCACCAGAGAGAATTAACCCAGGAGATAAAAAGCATACTGTTACCAAGATATTGAAAGTAACTTCTGGATCAACACCAGAAATTGGTAAGGAAGTAGATAATTTATATAAATCCATTATTACAGCTGGTACGCACATGGCGCCTTCCATTAAGGTTGCAGAAGCAGCTAAAGTTATCGAGAATTCTCAGAGAGACATAAATATAGCTTTTGTCAATGAATTATCTAAGATTTTCCGACTATTGGATATAGATACCAAAGCTGTATTGGAAGCTGCTGGTACAAAATGGAACTTTATAAACTTTACGCCTGGATTGGTTGGTGGTCACTGGATCGGTGTTGACCCTTTCTATTTGGCGCAAAAAGCTATTGAAGTAGGGTACAATCCTGAAATTATATTAGCTGGTAGAAAGATGAATGATAGCATGGGAGCTTATGTAGCTCAAGAAACCGTTAAGATGATGATTAAAAAAGGAGCTACCATTAAAAATTCTAATGTTCTAGTTCTAGGGATTACTTTCAAAGAAGATTGTCCGGATATTCGTAACTCTAGAGCTATAGATATTATAAGAGAGTTCGAAACTTATAATGTAAACGTAGATGTTTACGACCCATGGGCATCAACTGAAGAAGTAAAACACGAATACAACCTAGACCTTATTAAATCTAAAGATAATTTAAAAAATTCTTACGACGGTATTGTACTAGCAGTATCGCATAAAGAATTCCTTGAATTAGATCTTAGTAAATTAAAATCAGATATGGGAGTTATTTTTGATGTAAAATCACTCTTCCCAAGAGAAACCGTAGACGCAAGATTATAATGTACACACACAAATACCATACTACAGATTTATCATCCCTATCTTTTTTAGTGACAGGTGGAGGAGGATTTATAGGATCTAATATTGTAGAGTATCTTCTAAAAAATGGAGCTAAAAAAGTCAGAGTTTTAGATAATTTTTCTAATGGTTATAGAGAAAACCTAGAAGAGTTTCATGATAACCCAGCATTTGAATTAATGGAAGGTGATATTAGAGACCTACAGACATGTAAAGATGCGATGAATGGAATAGATTATGTAACGCATCAAGCAGCACTAGGTTCAGTTCCGAGGTCTATTAATGACCCTGCAACTACCAACGAAGTAAATATTTCTGGTTTCCTTAATATGCTAATTGCTGTCAAGGATAGCGATACAGTAAAAAGGATGATTTATGCAGCTTCTAGTTCAACTTACGGAGATAGTAAGAACTTACCGAAAGTTGAGGATATTATTGGTAAACCATTATCACCATATGCAGTCACTAAATATGTAAACGAATTATATACAGACGTATTTGGGAAGACATACGGAACAGATGTTATTGGATTACGTTATTTCAACGTATTCGGGCCTAAGCAAAGCCCAAATGGCGCTTACGCAGCGGTAATTCCTTTATTTATGCAAGCACTGACTGATGATGAACCAGCAAAGATTAATGGAGATGGTGAGCAAACACGAGATTTTACCTTTGTAGAAAACGCAGTACAGGCAAATATTAGAGGTTTTTTCGCGCCAAAAGAAGCTGCCAACGAAGTCTTTAATGTTGCATGCGGAGAGCGTATAAGTGTTAACTATCTTTGGGATTCTCTAAAAGATGCTGCAGGTAAAGATATTTCTCCTGTATATGGACCACCAAGACAAGGAGATGTAAGAGATTCTCTAGCAAACATTTCTAAAGCTGAAAAATTAATGGGCTATAAGCCAGAATATAGTGTTAGAGAAGGCCTTAAGATTACGTGGGATTATTTTAAAAATAGATAGATAAAATTGAGTGACATTGTAGAGGATAAGTGGTTATATACCATATCGCCAAAGCGAAAACTTATAGATTTCAATTTTAAAGAAATCTGGCGATATAGAGACCTCCTACTTCTCTTTGTAAAACGAGATGTTGTTACGTTATATAAGCAAACAATTCTCGGTCCGCTTTGGTATTTTATTCAGCCACTTTTTACATCTCTTATCTTTACAGTGATTTTTAATAATGTCGCTAATATCGATACTGGAGATGGCATACCCTCATTTTTATTCAACCTAGCAGGAATTACCTGTTGGAATTATTTTAAAGAATGTTTGGTAGGGACTTCAGATACATTCACCAAAAACCAAGGACTCTTTGGTAAGGTCTATTTTCCAAGGGTAATTATGCCACTGTCCACCATAGTATCAAATTTACTGAAGTTTGGAATTCAGCTATTGGTGCTCGTTGGATTTTACTTGTTTTATGTTTTTGTTCAAGATGTACCGCTTGTACCTCAGAAAACATTGTTTTTATTCCCTGTACTCGTTATTGTTATGGGGTTTTTGGGTTTAGGTTTAGGGATGATTATTTCATCGATGACTACTAAATATCGAGACCTTAGCTTTTTAGTGCAGTTTGGCGTGCAATTACTCATGTATGGTTCTGCAGTAATGTATCCTTTGTCGTTGATTTTAAAGAAAGTTGAGCAAGGAGAAATTCCAAAGATTGCCGCCTATTTGGTGCAATGGAACCCAATGACCATTATCATAGAAACATTCAGATATATGGTACTTGGGGAAAATGCAGGAACTTTTGATGTTAATAAAGTAGTTTATACTATTGTTTTAAGTATAGTTGTCTTCTTAATAGGCTTAGCTATCTTTAACAAGACAGAAAAAAGTTTTATCGACACAGTTTAGTGAACAAGCAAAGCAACATAAGATTATTTTGGTGGTCATCAATTATATTTGAAAGAAAATCTAAAGAGAATTTTGGAGATATTCTATCTAAATACTTAGTAGAAAAGATATCCGGTAAAGCTGTTGTTTGGAAAAATCCAAAAAAAAATAATTGGTTACCGTTTCAGAAAAATATATACACAACAACAGGTAGTATTTTAAAGCATGTTAGTAAACATTGTGTTGTTTGGGGCAGTGGTATTATATCTAAAACAGACAAAGTTGAAGAAGCCAAATTTTTAGCTGTTAGAGGGCCGGAAACCTACAACTATTTGTTAGATTTTGGTTATAAAGTAAATAAGGTATTCGGAGACCCGGCAATTGTGCTAAAAGATATTTATACACCAAATAAGGAGGTTAAATATGAGCTTGGTATAATACCTCACTATGTAGATTATAAGAAAGTTGCAGATTGGTATGCTGATTTGCCCAGCATTAAAGTTATAGATTTACTTAATGATGATGTAGAAGCAGTGATTGATACTATTTATAGTTGTAAACAAATTGTATCTTCATCTTTACATGGCGTAATAGTTGCTCATACTTATGAAATTCCTGCTGTTTGGGTAAAATTCTCAGATAAATTATCTGGAGATAATATAAAGTTTGTAGATTACTTTAAATCTGTTAATTTGAATCCATACGATGCTATTTACATAGACGATAAACAAGAAATAAATAAATTTGAAGATATTATAAAGACACACCCTAACTTACCTAAAAAAGGGACTATTAAAGAATTAAGCAAGAAGCTTATGGAAGTATGTCCTTTTAAAGTATGATTATGAACAAAGATATCATCTTAAGAGCTACCAATATTTCTAAACAATACCGTTTAGGGCTTGTTGGTACAGGCACTTTAAGTCACGACCTTAATCGTTGGTGGTCAAGAATTAGAGGAAAGGAAGACCCTTATTTAAAAGTAGGTGAGTTAAATGATAGAGCTTCAAGGGGGACTTCGGATTATGTTTGGGCGCTTAAAGACATAAATTTTGAAGTTGAAAAAGGTGAGGTACTCGGTATCATAGGTAAAAATGGTGCAGGTAAATCTACATTATTAAAAATTTTGTCCAAAGTTACAGGACCAACACTCGGAGAAATAAAAACTAAAGGTCGCATAGCATCACTTCTAGAAGTAGGAACAGGGTTTCACCCTGAACTTACAGGTAGAGAGAATATCTACTTAAATGGAGCGATTTTAGGAATGACCAAAAATGAAATTTCTTCTAAGATAGATGAAATAGTTGAATTCTCTGGATGCCAGCGATATATCGATACGCCGGTTAAGCGTTATTCATCGGGTATGAAAGTACGTTTGGCATTTGCAGTTGCAGCGCATTTAGAACCTGAAATATTGGTTGTAGATGAGGTGCTGGCTGTTGGAGATGCTGAGTTCCAGAAGAAGGCTATCGGCAAAATGCAAGATATCTCTAAAGGTGATGGACGTACAGTATTATTTGTAAGCCATAATATGGCAGCTGTAAAGAATCTATGCACTAGATGCATCGTTTTAAAAAATGGTACTATATCTTATGTTGGGGATGTAGAGAGTTCGATAAAAGAATATTTAAAAGAAAGCTCTATAGTTAAAGACTTTAAAAATTTTAAGGACAGAAAAGGAAATGGTATTGTAACACTACTTAAAGCTAAGGCCTATGGCGCAAATGAAAGTCAATTACCCCAAACAGGCGAAGTATTTCATTTAGTCTTTTCGCTAAACGGATGTGATAATATAGATTCGTCTAGGTTAAGATTCGATATGCGGATTGATGATAATTTAGGTCAAAGAATTGCATGGATGAGCAATAGTTTGTTGGGTAATTCGTCTAAAACTATTAATAATGATGTAATTTTCAGGTTAGAAAAACTTAACTTGAATGAAGGGGTTTATTATGTTACCATTCAAATATCATTAGATAATAATATTTCAGACTGGATTCAGAATGCGTTTTCATTTGAGGTTAATAAAGGTGATTTTTATGGCTCAGGTAAGACAACATCTCCTAACCAAAGTAAAGTGCTATTAAATTTTAAAATAGATTATCGATAATTATGATAAGGCGACTTACCAAATTAATTAAAAAAAATTCTGAAGAGCAAAGAAAAATATATTTGCAATCCAAAGAGTTGGAATGGGCACATGTTTTCCATGATAGTATAAGGGGTAAAGAATGGCTTGTTAAATTGCCTTTAAATATTGGTAGATGGGCTGGTAGTTACAGTTTTTTTTATGTGTTAGGGCGAATATTAAATGATTATAAACCTCAATCAATCATAGAGTTTGGATTAGGAGAATCCAGCAAATTTATTTCAGCATATTTAGATAATGAATTACTTAACACAAAACACGTTGTAATTGAGCAAAGTGAAGATTGGAAAAACGCATTTCAAAAGCGCTTTCAGTTGTCAAAACATTCAGAAATAAAGATCTGTAATCTAGAGACTAAAACCCATAAAGGTTTGGAATATTATGGATATAAAAATATAGATAATGTTGTTACGGGAAAATTTGATTTCTATATTGTAGATGGACCTTTAGGGTCTGATAATTTTTCCAGATTCGATATTGTTAGTTTGTGTGAAAGGTTAAATACTGATGACGAGTTTATAATTATTATAGATGATTATAACAGAAAAGGTGAAAAAGAAACTGTAGATGAGTTATATGCTAACTTCAGAGAGAAAGGTATAGAAGTTAATACAGGTATGTTTGAAGGCAATAAAAATGTATTGCTTATAGCTACAGAAAAATATAAGTATGCAACCTCTGTTTAGGGTATGAATCTACCGTTAGTATCCATCATCATTCCAACATACAACAGGGCGCACTTAATAAGTGAAACCTTAAACAGTATCTCTACACAAACATACGCAAACTGGGAATGTATTATTGTTGATGACGACTCTACAGATAATACAGCTGCTCTGGTCCAGACTTATACAGCTAAAGATTCTCGTTTTAAATATTACATGAGGCCAGAAAATATGCCAAAAGGAGCAAATTCATGTAGAAATTATGGCTTCGAAAAGAGTAAAGGAGAGTATATTAATTGGTTTGATAGCGATGATTTAATGGTACCATCTTTTTTAAAATATAAAGTCGATTTTATAGGCTCCAAAAGGTGTGACTTTATATACTCTAATACGATTAATTTTGATACCAAAAAGCAAGAGACACCTATGTTTAGGCAAAGTAAAGGTGATGCAGAGGTTACTCCAGAAAATTTTATAAAACAAATTGTCGCTTGGTCAACGCCAGATTTTTTATGCACAAGGAAAAGTATTGGAGAAGTAAGGTTTAATGAAAGTCTTCGCTCAGGCCAAGAATATAATTTTTTTTCAAAATACTTATTAGACAATGTCAAAGGATTTCATCTTGATGAAGTCCTGACAAAAAGAAGAATTCATGAAGATTCCATACAGAGCATTCAGCATAGGGAAAATAGAATATATTTATTAAATAAGTATAATGCCTACTTTAGGACATATCAAGACGTAAGAGAAAAAGCTAATAAAGAGTCTGTAAACTATTTATTAAATTTAGCGATGAGTAAAGCTTTTGAACTTTCTTTATTAAAGAAGAAAATTCCAAATTATACTTTATTATTTAATAGTGTTGTAAGCAATAAAGGTTTTTTAAGAGCACTAATTTTTTTATTATCTCTACTATTAGCACTCGTTTTTGGCGCAGGGCATAGATTAATGAATTTTAGTAGAAGCTAGCAATAGCGTCAATTTATAGATAGGTATGAGAGTTGGATTTAATCCAAATAAAGGTAATAAAATACAAAAAAACGAGTGCTATCACCAAGTCGTTATTCCCGTTCATATACCAAATCTAGATGGCTACTATAAGGAAGGTTTACAAATATTAAAACTATGTATTGAATCTTTAATAAAAACGAGTCACACTAAGACTTTTATTAGTGTAATCGACAACGGGAGTTGTATTGCTGTAAAGGAATATCTAAGTACTTTGCTCCAAGAATCTAAGATTGATGAATTGATTCAGACAGAAGCAATAGGTAAGGTAAATGCCGTTTTAAAAGGATTGGTAGGTCATAATTTCAAACTAGTTACTATCACAGACGCTGATGTATTATTTTTAAATAATTGGCAAGAAGAAACTTATAAAATATTCACATCATTTCGTAAGACTGGTGTGGTGTGTAC
>CALDUJ010000175.1 GCA_937923735.1 uncultured Flavobacteriaceae bacterium
TTTGGTGCTTCTTTAGTAATAGTAACATCATGTGGGTGACTTTCCATCATTCCTGCTGAGGTGATTTTAACAAAACGACCTGATGCTTTTAAAGACTCAATATCCTTTGCGCCACAATAACCCATACCAGCACGTAAACCGCCAACAAATTGGTGAATGCTCTCAAACAATTCTCCCTTATAAGGCACTCGACCCACAATTCCTTCAGGAACTAGTTTTTTGATATCATCTTCAACATCTTGAAAGTACCTGTCTTTACTACCTTGTTTCATAGCCTCGACAGAACCCATGCCTCTATAGGATTTAAACTTACGTCCTTCGTATATAATCGTTTCTCCGGGGCTCTCTTTAGTTCCCGCCAATAAAGACCCTAACATTACAGTATCTGCCCCCGCAGCAATGGCTTTAGGAATATCTCCAGTATATCTAATGCCTCCATCAGCAATTACAGGAACTCCAGACCCTTTTATGGCTGCTGCAACTTCCAATACTGCAGAAAACTGAGGAAACCCAACACCTGCTACTACGCGCGTTGTACATATAGACCCTGGTCCTATTCCTACTTTAACGGCATCTGCGCCTGCTTCAACTAAATATTTAGCAGCTTCGCCAGTAGCAATGTTACCTACAACAACATCAAGTTTTGGGAATTTTTTCTTTACGTCTTTAAGAACATTTACTACACCTTTGGTATGACCATGAGCCGTATCTATAATCACAGCATCTACACCTGCTTTTACTAAAGCTTCTACTCTATCAACAGCATCTGCTGTAACACCAACAGCAGCAGCAACTCGAAGTCTTCCGTAACTGTCTTTGTTTGCAATCGGTTTTTGTGTCAGCTTGGTAATATCCCTAAACGTAATCAGTCCTACAAGTTTATTATTCTTATCGACAACCGGTAGTTTTTCGATTTTATTGTCTTGTAAAATACCTTCAGCTTCTTGCAATGAAGTCCCCTCTTTTGTTGTAACTAAAGGAGCAGTTGTCATAACTTCAGAAATTGGTCTGTCGTTATTCTTCTCGAAACGTAAATCGCGATTAGTAACTATACCTATCAGCTTCATATTATCATCAACGATTGGAATACCGCCAATACTGTGTTCTTTCATGTTCTGCTTAGCATCCGCTACTATTGCAGTAATTGGTAATGTCACTGGGTCTATTATCATCCCACTTTCAGCACGTTTTACACGTCTTACTTTAGCAGCTTGTTCTGCTATCGTCATATTCTTGTGCAGAACACCAATACCACCTTCTTGTGCCATAGCAATTGCCATACGACTCTCTGTAACTGTATCCATAGCGGCAGATACAATAGGAACATTTATAGTGATGTTACGTGTAAATTTTGACTGAATATTGACTTCTCTTGGAAGCACTTCTGAATACGCTGGAACCAGCAAGACGTCGTCGTAGGTTAATCCTTCTCCAACAATTTTATTTTCGTGTGCTATCATAGCAATTAAAGATTAATTGCGAGCAAATATAAGTCTTTTAAGTGAAATTATTGGTGTTAAATCTTAGGTGTTTTACCAAGAAACAGTTGCATTAATACTATAATTACTGAAGTAGTAAAAGTAAGCGTCATTAAGATACCTGATAACATCACTACGTAACGCATCCAGGTAAGCTCCATCCAAAGGAAATAAAGTCCTCCAAAAGTCAATATAACAGATACAAAAGGTTCTATTAAAAGAAATATCTTAAGTTTTCGATTAAGATCTGTGGTTACTAATATGATTCCTAAAAGAAAGAAAATAAATGACATCGATAAGATGTGCGTATGAATGATAGTCAACATCTCACGTTCACTCTTCTTAAATTTCATCACTTTAGCATCTTCATCAGACTCATTGCCCAGATATTGTTCTTCAATCCCATTAGGTTCTACTCCAGATGTTTCTCCCACAAATAAAAGACCTGTATAAAAACCAACACTCAATACAACAACAAAAGCTGCAATAAGCAGCTTTAGTTCTTTTGGAAACTTATAAATGAGTCCGTTTAATTGCATCTACAAAGCGCCATTAGTATTAAGAACCTTAAGAGATTCAAATAAATTATTCATAGCTCTTGTCATTGATGTGGTGGAAATTGTCGCTCCAGCAATGGCTATAATATCTTGACCATGAATAACTTTATCTCCTTCTGACTTTCCTATAAATTGTTTTAACCATCGTTTACTTCCTATCTCTCCACCATATTCCTCCCGATAGATTAACACTTTACTTTTTGTTACAATAAAGTCTTTATCAAAAAGTACCAAATAATCAAATGTTGCCGTTTTACTTGGTGCATTACCAATGTAAGCATAACCAATAAATTCATCGTCATGCGTCACTTTAAAAAAATTGTCCGCACCAAACTCTGAAGTCGTAGCATCGTTATTTTCTTTAGAAATAATTATTGACTCCTTAGTAAACTCTTTAATCTCATAAAATTTAGAAATCTCCTTGTCTGCCTTTTTCATTACTCTTTGAGACACTGCAGCACTGAGACAAAGCATTGCGATTATTACTATTGAAAAGATTTTAAATTTCATGATGCAAAAATAATTAAGTTTAGTGTTTTTAGAACCAAACACCGATACCAAAATTTAAGCGGTTATCAACATCTCCGCCAGATACATTATTATCTCTAAATTGATAGTCCCCTTTCAACACAACTCCAGGTGCAATATGATAGCTTAAACCAGTGGTTAAGTCAGTTCTATTATAAGCATCATTTCTCACCAGTGTACCATCTGTATCGGCATGAGTATCATAATTCTCATAACGTGCAAAGGCGAAAAGACGCTGCTGTTTATTCATTGGTAATAGGTTATAGGCTACCTCACCATAATACCCCATCATAGCACTTCCCAAATCATTACCGGTTAGTGAATTGTAAGCCTCTGTATCACTTAAAGAAGCATAAATAAATTGGCCTCTGGCTGTAAATCGTTGGTAAGCATAACGCGCATCCAATCCAAACATAGAAACTCCAATATTCGCGCCATCAATATCTTCAACATCATCAGCAGCTTGTGTTTTTCCGAAATAACCAGATAAACCTAAACGTAAACCTGGCAAACCATAATATTCAATTTTCGTAGAAAAGGTTGGGCTATCTACAGTAGATTTAATTGCCTTTTGACGACCGCCACGCAAACCATTACTGCCCTTTAAAAACCCGGTAACATCGCCGTCTTCATTAACCGTCGACTTAAACCCATTAAAAATATAGGCCTGATATCCGATTGAAGCTTCTGAGAATCGTCCTGTAACACCAACACCAATTTCTCTCCACGTAGTTGGGACAATAGCATTATCTACAGCTGGTCTTTCAACACCATTAAAAGTTGTTGGTTCGTGGTACTCATTAACAATACCCATTGGTACTAACATCAATCCTCCACGTAAACTAACATTATCTCCAACAGCATAGTTTACAAACGCTTGCTCAACAAATACTTCTTCAACATGTTCTAGCTCAAGTTCCGTAACAAACTGAGTCTTATCATTAAATTTATATCCAAAAAGTAATACCAAACGCTGAACATCCATTTCTCCGTTATCACCTTCTGGTTGATTGTATGTAATTTCTCCATATGCACCAACAGTAACTGCTTTCCCATAATTACCAGATAATAATCTTTGCGCGGCATTTAATTGTCTTTGAGGATCAAAAGTAATACTATCTTGTGGGGTTTGAGCAAAGGCAGTTATGGATAGAAATAATAGGGCAAATTTAAATATTTTCATTAGTTCGATTTTGACTGTTTTTATTTAGACTGATTATAGATAGTGTATTAATACAGGTGCAAAAATAAAAACGAAAAAGACATTTACAAACCTTATTTAGATTTATTTTAAATAAAAATAAAGATTTAACATTTAGAAAATGTTAGTGGTATTTTGTGAAGATTTTAGAAGCCTCATTATAAGCACTTTCAAAGCTTAAAGCATTTAAATTAGTATCAGATTTTTTTTGCGTGAAGTATGATAATAACTTTTCGGTAGGCATATTCCCAGTTAGTTCGTCCTTTGCCATTGGGCAACCACCAAAACCTTGAATTGCGCCATCAAAGCGCCTGCAACCATATTTGTACGCTGCATGTACTTTCTCAAACCAAGAACTTGGTGTGGTATGCAAATGTGCTCCAAATTCGATATCCGGATATTTAGGAATTAAGTTTGAAAACAAATATTCAATTATTTCTGGGTTCGAACTTCCAATTGTATCACTTAGGGAAAGAATCTTAACGCCCATGTTGCTTAAACGTTCTGTCCACTCTCCTACGATTTCGACATTCCACGGATCACCATAAGGGTTGCCGAATCCCATGGAGAGATAAGCGACAACTTTTTTATTCGTTTTGTCGGCTATATTTAAAATCTCTTGTAACGTCACCACAGATTGTGCAATCGTTTTATGGGTGTTTCGCATCTGGAAGTTCTCAGAAATAGAAAATGGATAACCCAAGTAATCAATCTCTTTATGCTGAGAGGCATCAGAAGCCCCTCTTGTATTCGCTACAATAGCCAGTAATTTGCTTGTGGTTTTAGACAAATCTAATTGTGCTAATACCTCTGCAGTATCTACCATCTGCGGGATGGCTTTTGGAGATACAAAACTACCAAAATCAATGGTATCAAAACCAACACGTAATAAAGACTGAATGTACTGTACCTTTTTATCAGTAGGAATAAATTCCTTGATGCCTTGCATAGCATCTCTAGGACATTCAATAACTTTAACTTGGTTATTCATTTAAATCAAAGATACATATTGCTTTAAAAATATTGCCAATTATGGAAGTATGATTTCGCCAAACCAACGAAACCAGATTATGTAACCAAAAATCCCACCTATAAATCCAGAAATTATGAAAGTGATTCTATACTTAGCTGGTATTATCTCAAATACAAGATATACTGAAATAATTAAACCAATCGCCCCCATCATTACTGGAATCAACCATTGATTATTGAATAAACTTCTGGATAAAATAAACTCGTCACCACTGAAGTTTGTTTTTACAAAAAGAAGAGTCTTCCCAAGTGCCATCGACAAATTAAAGACCTCTCTTAATACAAATAGGGAAAGAAAAACACCAAGCCAATCTAAAAATCTAAACTCCAGTTTGTATCGAGATTTTCTATAACTTAAAATATAAAGTCCTAAAAAACAAGTCAACATAGTTTGGATTGGACCTCCAAGTGTAACCAATGTACTATCGGTTTGGCTATTTGGGAACCTTTCTTTAATATCGTTTCCCAATTCAATATATCTATCTTCTTTTTTGAAAGTTTTACCACTATTTATGGCTTCCGAAAACTCTTCATATATCTTCTTCCTCTCCTTAACATTTTCATTATCATTATAACCTTTGGGTAGAAAATTCATAGAGCCATAATGTATATACGCATCATACCCCAGAAATTTAGCGACTGCTATATGACCAAGTTCGTGTGTTAAAGTACCGATAACCGTAGAAAGCATAAACGCAGATATTAGTAGTACAAATAATTTAAAATTGATATGCGTCATCTACTCAAATTAAAATAAATACAGCAATACCCACAAACACAATTATTTGTAACCATTTTAAGTAGATTCCTACTTTGCTATTTGACTTTATGTATTCAGAAATCGAACCAGCCATTATTGCTATTAATGAAAATATTATGAATGACACAGCTATAAATAAGAGTCCTAGTACATAAAACTGAACAACAGTACTCAATTGGTCACTAAACAAAAACCCTGGGAAAAACGCTAAAAAAAAGATTGATACTTTAGGATTAAGGACATTCATAATGAATCCCTGTTTAAATAACTCCCAAAGCGATTTCTTTGGAATCGAATCATCTATAAAAGATAAATCTCCACTCGATTTAAATACTTTATAAGCCAGATAAACTAAATATATTGCACCTAATAATTTGATTATAAAAAATAGCGAATCGTTTTCTTTAATAATTGCAGACACTCCAAACGCTACCAAAGTAGTATGTACTAAACAGCCAGTAATCAGCCCTGCTACGGTAGCAAGTCCAAACTTTTTTCCATTGACAATACTTTGCATCAATACATAAATATTGTCTGGTCCAGGTGAAATTGCTAAAGCTGAAGTTGCCAAAACAAAGGACAAGAGTATTTCAAAATCCATTAATGTTAAAATTTAACGCCTAATGTAAGTAATTCCATTTTTCTACGACATCATTAGAATACTTAATCAAAAAACTATGTAATGAAAACTACTCAAAAAAAATTAAACACATTATTATTACCATTGCTTTTAGTTGCGACCTCTATATCTTGGTCACAATCTGAAGCTATTTATAACATTTCTGTTACTACAACATGGAACGCTACAGACCACACATCGGTTCCTGGTAACGCTCACTGGTCAGATCTTATTGGAGCTACGCATAGTACAGCAGATAAATTCATGGCCATAGGCAGTTTAGCATCAACAGGAATCAAAGACGTTGCAGAATTCGGCAGTAATGGAGCTATCACATCCGAAATCAATACCGCTATTAATACAGATGGTGATGCCGATCAGCTACTGCAGCAAGGATTTGATGTTTTTGGTCCTATTTCTACGGCTGCTATTTCAAATATAACTGTAAGCTCAGATTTCCCATTAGTGTCTTTAGTTTCTATGGTAGCGCCAAGCCCGGATTGGTTTATCGCAGTTAATAGTGAATCCTTAAGGAGTGGCAACCCAGCTATAAATAATGGTTGGAAAGATGATTATACAATTGATGTTTTTGTTTATGACTCAGGAACAGACGATGGCATTAATTACACTTCAGGAAATAATGCTTCAACACCTTTTGCTCCTATTACTATGGCCACTGGAACTCCAACAAATGGGAATGCTATGGCTACCATCACTTTTGATTACGTATCATCTACATTAAGTAACGATGATTTTGAATCTATTGAAAACGTAAAAGTGTATCCTAATCCAGCTAAAGATGTTCTGAACATCTCTAACTCTGCAAGTAATCTTGCCTCTGCAGAACTTTATAACGTTTTAGGAAAAAGAGTGAATTTGTTATCAGCAACAACTTCAGACAACATAACAATAAACTTAAGAGGCTTGCAAAGCGGCGTTTACATTTTAAGATTGAAAAATACTGACGGCGATAGCTCGACCCGTAAGGTTATTATCGAGTAAGTAAAGCTTTGTTTATGTCCCTAACAAGTTTAGGGCCTTCATAAATAAAGCCAGTATAAAGTTGCACTAGAGACGCTCCAGCATCGAGTTTTTCTAGTGCATCTTTTTTTGAATGAATACCACCTACGCCTATAATCGGGAACGCTTTATTACTTCTTTCAGACAAGAATCTTATAACTTCTGTTGAGCGATTAGTTAAAGGCTTACCACTTAACCCTCCCATTTCAGATTTATTATCAGATACTAATCCGTCACGAGAAATAGTAGTATTAGTTGCAATAACACCATCGATTTTAGTTTCCGAAACAATATCAATAATGTCCAATAATTGTTCGTCCGTAAGGTCTGGTGCAATTTTTAAAAGAATTGGTTTAGAGCTTTCCTTTTTTGAATTCTCGTCTTTTAAAACCATTAATAGCTTAGTCAATGGCTCTTTATCCTGAAGTGCTCTTAGATTCGGCGTATTAGGTGAGCTTACGTTTACCACGAAATAGTCAACAAAATCAAATAAGGCATTAAAACAAATTTTATAATCGTTTACAGCATCTTCATTGGGGGTTACTTTGTTTTTACCAATATTTCCTCCAATAAGAACTCCTTTATTCCTCCTTAATCTTTCTACAGCTTCAAAAACACCACCGTTATTAAATCCCATACGGTTAATTATTGCTGAATCCGCTTTTAGTCTAAATAAACGCTTTTTAGGATTACCATCTTGAGGTTTTGGTGTGAGCGTCCCTATCTCTATAAATCCGAAGCCAAAATTACTCAACTCATTAAATAGCTTTGCATCCTTATCGAAACCGGCAGCCAAACCAACAGGATTTTTGAATTTTAATCCAAAGAGTTCTCTTTCTAATTGTTTATCTTCAACTAGATATAGACTTCTAAAAATCAATGACATGAATGGAATCTTACATGCAAATCGAATCAGGAAAAATGTGAAATGATGAATTTTTTCTGGATCGAAAAGAAAAAATAAAGGACGAATTAGTAATTTGTACATGAGGATGGATTAATCTGTTGCAAAAATAGGCTTTAATAAAAATTGAACCAATTCAAAAAACAAAATAATTATAAACACTATTTTTGATGCCTAAGGCATATTGTTTTATCTCACTCAGACGCATAAAATTTTATTTAAATGATTTCAAAAGAACAGATTATAGAGCGATTTATCAGCTACGTTACTATCGATACCGAATCCGACCCTGAGTCTAACACAACACCAAGCACAAAAAAACAATGGGACTTAGCTAATAAACTTGCAGACGAGCTAAAAGCTATTGGTATGCATGAGGTTTCAATTGATGAAAATGCATATATCATGGCAACACTACCGAGTAATGTAGAACATGAAGTCCCTACTATTGGATTTATCTCGCATTTCGATACTTCTCCAGATTTTACAGGAGCTAATGTAAAACCACAAATAGTAGAAAATTATGATGGTGGTGATATTGTATTGAATGAAGACTTGAAAATCGTATTAACTCCAGATTACTTTGAAGACTTGCTACAATACAAAGGACAAACACTTATCACAACAGACGGAACAACACTTTTGGGAGCAGATGATAAAACTGGTATTTGTGAGATTGTTTCGGCTATGGAACACCTCATCAAGAACCCAGAAATAAAACATGGAAAGATTCGCGTTGGCTTCACTCCCGATGAAGAAATTGGTCGCGGTGCGCACAAATTTGATGTAGAAAAGTTTGGTGCTGATTGGGCTTACACCATGGACGGAAGCCAGATAGGGGAATTAGAATATGAAAACTTTAACGCGGCAGGTGCTGTTGTAAAAGTGAAAGGCAAAATTGTACACCCAGGCTATGCAAAGAACAAAATGGTGAACTCCATGTACATCGCTACCGAGTTTATCAATTCTTTACCAAGGTTAGAGACCCCTGAACATACTGAAGGATATCAGGGATTTTTTCATTTATACTCCATAAAAGGAGAAGTTGAAGAAACTGTTCTACAATACATTATAAGAGATCATGATAGAGGGCATTTTGAAGCTAGAAAAGAAATGATGCAAAAACTAACACATGAGTTAAACTTGCAATATGGTCGCGAAGTCATTGTTACTGAAATCAAAGACCAGTATTTTAATATGAAAGAAAAGGTAGAACCAGTTATGCATATTGTAGATATCGCTGAGGAAGCCATGAAACAACTAGATATTAAACCCTTAATTAAAGCCATTAGAGGTGGTACGGATGGTTCTCAACTATCGTATATGGGATTGCCTTGTCCAAACATTTTTGCGGGTGGACATAACTTTCATGGACGTTACGAATATGTGCCCGTAGAAAGTATGATTAAAGCTACTGAGGTAATTTGCAAGATTGCCGAAATTACTCAGGAACAAAACAAATAATACTATAATGAAAAAAGTATATTCTGTTGAAGAATACATAGAGGACAATTCGCATTATAGTGAAGCTTTAGTTATTCTAAGAAGTATTATGAATTCTACTGAGTTAGAAGAAACCATAAAATGGAGTATGCCGACGTATTGTATCAACGGTAAAAATGTTTTGGGCATTGGTGCTTTCAATAATCATTTTTGCATTTGGTTTCATCAAGGCGTATTTCTTAAAGATGATGAGCAACTGCTGACAAATGCCCAAGAAGATAAAACCAAAGGGATGCGTCAGATGCGTTTTACATCTTTGGATGACAT
>CALDUJ010000176.1 GCA_937923735.1 uncultured Flavobacteriaceae bacterium
ACCTTGGATGGGATAGTCCTTGTCATGGATTTCAATTTTGTCACCTACTTTGTAAGGGAAAGAGAAGAACATAATCACACCTGAAGTCACATTACTTAAAATAGACCAAACTGCAAATAAACCGATACCAATAACTGCAAATACAGACGAAAAGACAACAGCTAAATCGTCTAGTTCTGCACCAAGAATAAATGATAATATTAATAGTGCGATAAGCACTAAAGTAAACGTTACATATCTACCGATAAGCTTAGCTCTGGCTTCGTTAATATCTGTTCTTTTGGCAATTCGTTTGATGGATTGTCTGATGATAACACTCAATAATCCAACAATACCAAATAAGATTCCAGCATTGATAATTTCATTTTGATAACTCGTAAAAAAGTCTTCCATAATCAGTCGTAATTATGTTGCAAAGATACTAGAGTTCAGCTAGATATTTTACTCTAAATCAAGCTCTTTTCTTAGGCTTTCATCAGCATTAGAATTCTGACCCCAATAAGCGGTTTTAATACTTTTTGACTTCGTTGCTTTTGTGGTGAGCATTTTGGCATTCGAACCAAATCCACTTTTAAAGGATTCCTCCCAGCCTTCAATTTCATAGGGAAATTCGGGATTGAACGTGATGGTCAATATTCTATCAAGTTCAGGGTA
Organism: uncultured Flavobacteriaceae bacterium; assembly: GCA_937923735.1. Taxonomy (GTDB): domain Bacteria; phylum Bacteroidota; class Bacteroidia; order Flavobacteriales; family Flavobacteriaceae; genus JABABD01. The sequence continues at coordinate 655 of CALDUJ010000176.1, forward strand.
GGAAAGGGTGTAAACACCTTGAGATATCTTAGCTTTTGCAGCGTAGGCTTTAATAGTCTTATGCTTCAGTCTGGTAAATTCAAGCGATGGAATGACCTTGATGTTACCTACAGGCAGACTTTTTGGGTCTATACGGAGCTGTGTCCAGAGTTCATTTTCGAGAATGGCCTTATCGAGTTTAAGGTTCTGATCTGCTTCCCCTTCGAAATAGGAATGCGATCCGATTTCAAACTGATTACGATTATTTAATTGTGCATATACATGACCACACCATTCTTGCATAGAGCTTGAGATTTTAATGGCATGTCTATTATTACTCACAGGATAAAAAGTACTCTGCATAATGGCATACGGATAAATGCCAGTATTGAAGTTTTTAGTAGCATTCAGTTTAAGAATAGGAACATTTTTAGCATTTTGTCTATCCGCTTTTACCTGAATATTAGGTAAGAAATCTTCAGTCACATAAATAAGGACAGCATTACCATCACGCATTTCTCCATAGCGCGCTTGTTCTAATTTATAGGATGTTATTTCTGCCTTGCCTCGATACCAGTAATCTTTAAATTCTTGAGATGGCTCTATAAGTGTTGGGATTGCTTCTGTTTCTATAGTAGTTGCTTCCGCAATCTCTTTATTAGATGTGTTTTCAACACATGCAATCACCAATCCAAAGAAGGCAATAAAGAAGAATAGTTTTAACTCAAACCGAATGTATTTTTTTAGGAAAGACATGATAGATGGATTTCTGTAAAATTACAACGAAATCACTTGTCAGCAATAGCCATTAACGTTTCGTAAACAAGATGAGTAGGAAGCCCCATGACATTAAAATAGGAGCCTTCGAGGTTGGTAACACCTATGAGTCCAATCCAATCTTGAATACCATATGCACCAGCCTTATCCATCATATCGTAGTTATTGACATAATAGTTGATTTCTTCATTAGTAAATGCCTTGAAAGTTACTTTGGTAACGTCATGTACGGTTTTCTGATAATCTGTGGTTCGCATGCAAAAGGAAGTTATAACCTCATGAGTTTTTCCACTCATGGCTTTTAGCATACTAAAAGCTTCTTCTTTTGTTCGGGGTTTGCCTAAAGCCTTTTCTTCGTGCCAAACAATGGTATCGCTAGTAATAAGAATGTCGTTTTGTTTTAGCTCTTCTAAATACGGCAAAGATTTTAATTGAGCCAGATAATTTGTTATTTCAAAATGTCTTAAGCTATCAGGGTATTCCTCTTTAACCGGCTTTAATCGAATCTCGAAATTTGCACCCAAATCCGTAAAGAATTTTTGACGTCTTGGCGAACCAGAGGCAAGGATGAGGTTATGATTTTTGAGTTTTTCTTTTAACACTATTTTAAAATGAATGGATATATCAACAAAGATAGCATTCCTAAAAGCATTGTGATTTTTAGAATGATACTCACATGGTTGTACTGTGCTTTCGTTTCAGCTGTAAACAATTTGATGCAGGTATAAATAAGAGGTGCTATAACCAGCACTAAGAAGTAACCTACAGCTATTTGTTGTTTGTACAGATAAGTAATTACATAATAAACAACACCAAAAGTAAAAAACACTAGCAAAGTAAATGCTAGTTTGGTTGCACGTTCCTTTCCTATAGCAATAGGTAGTGTGTTTAATCCAGCTTTATGGTCTCCATCAATATCTTGGAGGTCTTTTACAATTTCACGAACAAGATTAATTCCGAAAGCAAACAAGGCATAGTCCAAAACTATTCTGAAAATAGTTAACTGCGTTTGTTGATTTTGCGGCGTTACAGCTGGAAGTAAATCAAATAAAGCCACAATAACCAAACTCATCGCTACCAACACAGAAACGATAAGGTTTTTTATAATCAGCATTTGTTTTAATGAGGATGCGTATAGATAGAGTAGAATAGATATACCAACAAATACAATAGAGAAGCCACTTCTGCCTACCAAATTAGAAAGATAAAACCCGATGGCTACGCCAATGATGTTAAATGCAACAAACCAATTAAAAGCAGCTTTCTCGGATATTGATTTACCAACAATCACGTTATTGGGTTTATTAATAGTATCTGCATCAATATCATAAATATCGTTAATGATATTACCAGCGGCAGCTATACTAATAGTTGCTAGAATCAATAAGGTAAAGCCGAACCAATTGAGCGTTATGTCTACATTAAAGGGCTCAAAGAGTGCATATTTCAATAATAATTGCACGAAAGCAATCATAATGAGGTTTTTCCAACGGATTAAGTTCAATAAATTCAAGATTCAAATTTTAGGATTACTAAATACTGTGACTGTATACTGAAAACTGAATCAATCATACTTAGCACCAAAATTTCCGTTCCATTTACCTTGCACTTTTAATACTTGTTCAATAACATCGCGAGCGGCGCCTTTACCTCCTTTTTTATGAGACACGTATTTGGATATATTTTTAATCTCAGGAACAGCATCTTGAGGGCAGCAAGGCAACCCAATGAGTTTCATCACAGGGTAATCAGGAATATCATCACCCATATATAGTACATTTTCATGTTTAACACTTTTACTGTTGAGGTATTCGTTAAGCTGTTCAATTTTGTTATGAGCACCTAAATAAATATCACCAATACCTAAGCCTTCAAGTCGCTTCCGAACCCCTTCATTACTACCACCAGATATAATACAAACATTAAAACCTTGGTCTACAGCTGTCTTAAGTCCGTAGCCGTCTTTAATATTCATTTTACGAAGTAATTCACCATCAGAATTCACCAATACGGTACCGTCTGTTAGTACCCCGTCTACATCAAAGATGAAGGTTGTAATATGTTGTAAGTATTCTTTATAGCTTTTTTCCATGGGTTTGTTGTATGGATTTTGTGAGCAATTTATAAATGCCTGTATGCATGTCGTTTTCTAGTAGTGACAAATGTTTTTTTATCGTCTTTTTATCATGACGTTTGGCAGGACCGGTTTGTGCCATGTAAGGAGAAAGCTCTTCAATTTTTCGCGCTGTCTCTTTAATTAAAGGCTTTAAGATGTCGAATTCGGCACCTGAACTTTCAGTAATTTCATGAGCAATACGATATAACTGATTAGCGAAATTATTTACAAAAACGGCCGCTAAATGTAATGAGGCACGTTGATCACCATTAATTCTGTGAGACTTGCATCCAATAGCCTGAGCTAGTTCCTTCAAGATTGGGTGAGAGGTTTTTTCTAAAGCTTCAATACAGATTGGCACTTCCGAGAAATCAACCTCTGCGTTTTTAGAAAAGGTCTGCAACGGATAAAAGACACCACGCATATTTTTTTTGTCCAGGTCATGAATATTCACGCTACCTGATGTATGAACAATCAAACGATTTTCAAAGGGTAATTGTTTAGATAAATCGGCAACAGCATCATCACTAACAGAAAGGATGTAAATGTCTGCTTCTTTTAAGTTGGTAATGTCGGAGGTAATATCAACATCATTTTTGTATGTCTGTAACGATTTCAAGCTCCTATTATACCATTGTACGACAGATACATCATCAGCCTTTGCGAAAGCTTTGTATAAATGAGTAGCGACATTGCCCGCTCCAAGAATTACTACTGAAATCATATGGCTAAAATAAGTAAGTCCTATCTTAAATGAAAGTAGGTTGTCGTATCTTTGTAAACAATGGAAAAGAAAGATATATCCAATAGGGAAGACGTGTTTTTGCTTGTATCTTCTTTTTACGAAAAAGTAAAAAAGGACGAGACCTTAGGTCCGTTTTTCTTAGATGTTATTAAAGATTGGGACAAGCACCTAGAGCGATTGACTACTTTTTGGGAATCTAGTCTTTTTCTCAGGACGAAATATACGGGTAACCCATTGGAAGCACATGTAAAAGTGGATAAGGACAATAACAACAGTATTACAGAACTTCATTTTGGCATTTGGTTGAATCTATGGTTTCAAACTATCGACGAACTTTTTGAAGGTGATTATGCGGAAAATGCCAAAAGACGGGCACGTAAAATGGGAACCTTTTTATATCTCAAGATTTTTGAGGCGCGACAATGATAGTCGTCAGTTTGCAGTCTCAGTCTACTTTTTGAGATGAACTAATAAAATAACTTGGAATTCCGACAAAGTCGGAAAATGTTGAAATGTAGAATAGTAAAGGTTAATCCGTTAATAATTCGTGAAGCCTTGGAGCGAATTTAGGATTTAGCTTTAGGTTTTCATCCGATGTAATCGGAGGGAAAATTCCTCATTTCAACTTGATTTTTTTGCTTCGTTTTTTCATCTAAGGAAAAAATGAAGGGAAGATAATACACAATAATGGCAACCTGAGTTAGCAGAGAAATCTAATAAATGTATCATAAATATTTAATGGGTTGTGAAGTGCTCTTGAGATTAGAATATTTAACACATAATAAGACTGGCTAGATTCGCACAAATAAACTTTAATCCTTAAATTTGCACAGCTTTTTATAAAAGCAATTTGCTATGCTAAAGAAACTCTCCAACATCCTTTTTTCAACTCGATTAACTGCTACTCTTTTCATACTTTTTGCCACAGCGATGGCCG
>CALDUJ010000177.1 GCA_937923735.1 uncultured Flavobacteriaceae bacterium
TACACCAACTATTTCTAGGCCTTTGTCATGGTATTTTTCATATAACTTGACCAAATTTGGATTTTCTTTGCGGCAAGGTGCACACCATGCTGCCCAGAAATCTACAATGGTTATTTTATTTTGGCTAGTAATATCATTTAAAACTAGTGTTTTCCCATCAGGAGTAGGGCCTTCAAAATTTGGTGCTTTTGCGCCCTCCATTGTTGCAAGCATCGGCTCTAAATACTTAGTAATATTCTGACCAGTTTTACTTCCTTGTAACTCTAGCGATAATTGATCAAATAATTCCTTTATGGTAATAGTTTTAAAGTTTCTAGAGTACATCATGCGTTCTATTGCTAAAACACTGATAAGGGATTGGTTGTTTTTCTTAACAAAATCAATTTCATAATCATTCTGAGCTTTTTTGAGGCTATCAAATGATTTAATAATAGCACTCATTTTCTCTTGGTTGTTAGCTTTTTGAGCCGCTATATAAGCCTGATTTAATTTGTCGTTACTAACGCTAGCATCATACAATCTAGTGCCATATTCATTTAGTAAAACATTGGACTCTGTACCTTTAAGAATAGACCTGTTCAGGTTGGTTTTATCTATAACTTCAATATCTATATTAGCATTTTCCAATATAAACGGTAAATTTCCCACCACGCCATCCATAGAGATAAAGCGCATACCTTCTTCCTCAACAGATCCGGTGAATTCGAATTTACCATCTTTTACAGTGGTCTCCGAAACTATGACAGGCCTGTTATTCACGAGTTCCTGTAGTTTTACATTGGCACCATCTTCTGCATCTTGGATTTTACCAGTAACTGTATAAGTTGTCATTTCTTTTTCACAGGAAAAGCTTAAAACCATTAAAAACACTAACAATATTCTCTGAATCATAATATTTATTTTTTGCAAATATAAGCGTATTTATATTCTTATAATGTGAAGATTTTACTAATACCTGCTAAAGCCCTATTTTTGACCTCTCAACAATACCCAGTCACAATTCTATGACTCAAAATGACACTATAGTTGCTCTCGCTACAGCCTCAGGTTCTGGCGCTATAGCTGTTATAAGATTGTCTGGTAAGAATGCCATTTCATTTTGTGAAAAACATTTTAAATCTGTAAGCGGTAAAGTACTAAGTGAAGAAGATACGCATACCATTCATTTAGGTCATATTGTAGATGGTGATCGCACTATTGACGAAGTGTTAGTGTCTGTTTTTAAAAATCCACAATCGTATACAGGTGAAGATGTGATTGAGATTTCTTGTCACGGTAGCCCTTACATACAACAGGAAATAATTCAGTTGTTTTTAAGAAAAGGATGTCGAATAGCCAATCCAGGAGAGTTTACTTTAAGAGCGTTCTTGAATGGAAAGCTTGATTTAAGTCAAGCAGAAGCCGTTGCGGACTTAATTGCTAGTGATAGTGAGGCGTCCCACCAAATAGCGATGCAACAAATGCGTGGAGGCTTTAGTAATGAAATTAAGATGCTTCGTGATGAGTTGATGAATTTTGCATCCTTAATTGAATTAGAATTAGATTTTGCTGAAGAAGATGTCGAGTTTGCTAATAGGAACCAGTTTCAAGATTTAATTAGTAGAATAACTAAAGTGCTAAAAAGGCTTATAGATAGTTTTGCAGTTGGTAATGTGATTAAAAATGGCATCCCGATTGCTATTATAGGCGAACCTAATGTTGGTAAATCAACGCTTTTAAATGCTTTGTTGAATGAAGAAAAAGCTATTGTCAGCGATATTGCCGGTACCACTCGTGACGCTATTGAAGATGAAATGAGCATCGATGGTATTAATTTTAGATTTATTGACACGGCTGGTATCCGAGAAACAGAAGATGTTGTTGAAAATATCGGCATTAAAAAAACTTTTGAAAAAATTGACCAGGCTCAAGTCGTGGTGCTTTTGCTGGATGCAAAAGAGTTGAAAGTTAAAAGTGAAAAGTTAAAAGTTGACATTGCGCAAATACAGAATAAGTATCCCCAAAAACCTTTAATTGTAATAGCTAATAAAGTGGATACTTTTTCAGAATCAGAAAAAAAAGAACTTTCTGTCAGTTCGAGCGGAGTCGAGAAATCTAACTTACTTTTAATCTCAGCAAAAACTGGACAAGGTGTTGAGGAGCTGAAATCTAAACTTTTAGAATTCGTAAATACTGGAGCCCTGAGGAATAACGACACCATTGTTACTAATTCCAGACACTATGATGCTTTATTAAAAGCTCTTGAAGAGATAGTTAAAGTGCAGGAAGGCATAAATGCCAATCTCTCAGGTGATTTGTTAGCTATCGATATCCGCCAGGCACTTTATCACTTTGGAGAGATTACAGGTGAGATTACTTCGGATGATCTTTTAGGAAATATTTTTGCTAATTTCTGTATTGGGAAGTAGTTAGCTAAACAAGGTTGTATAGAGCTTGTCACCTAGTAGATAACCGCTACTTAAAATTAGTGGATACCCAACAAACAACCAGAGATAATCGAGAATGCCTATTTGTTTAAAAGCATTAGTACCAGAATCTGTCAATAATTTTATGAAATCATACCATGAGACTAAGCCCAGTTTTCCAATAATAGTATTGGCTAAAATGGCGACGAGTAAGATGAGTAAGCCTATGCAGTAAAGTCTAAACATATTACTAAGTTAGAAAATTTGTAAATCATTGTTTGAATTTTAGGGTGTTTCAATTTCTAGTAGTTAATTTGTATTAAAGTTAAATACAATGAGAAGCATATTTTCTTTTTTATTCACGCTAGTGATATTTGTTAGTTGTGAAAAAGGTTCCGAAAAGCCCTTTAATATTAATCAAGAACCATTATCTTCTGAAGCAGAGGTAATAGCATCAAATTGGAATGGCTATAACGATTTTGTTTTTGAGTTAAAAACCTTGACTGAAAATTTTTCAAAAGAGTATGCGATTGAGAAGACTAGAAATCTTTTAAGTAAATCTCAAGCTATTTTGTATTCAATGCCTAACGAATTAAGAAACGAAACAACTAACGAAAAAGCAACAGAGTTGGTTAATTTAACGAAAGAACTTTATAGTTCTATGACAACAAAATCAGAAGAAGAAATTACTGATGGTCTAAATAAAATTGTTGTCGCATATACTGCACTTAATAAAGAAATTAATTACTACGCAGATAATTAGTTTTTGGTTGTAACTTTTTTTCGTTTTGTACGTCCTATAGATGTCAACCTGCCAAGCGAGGCGCATGGTCAAATCCACGCCAGAAGCGTGGCAAGCAAAACCATCAATCATGAGAAAAGACAATCAATTAATAGTTATTGCGCATTTAAGTCAATTATTAGACTTTATTACTGGCTTTGGAGGCCTTATAGTACCTCTAGTTTTGTGGCTTACCCAAAAAGACCGTGTTTGGGAAATGGATGAGCATGGAAAATCCATACTTAATTTTCAAATAAGTTTATTTATTTATTCGTTAGTATGTATCCCACTAATATTTGCTCTAGGGCTAGGATTGGTAGGATTATTTATAATATGTGTGATTGCAGTTGTTTTTCCAGTTGTTAATGCCATAAGAGCAAGCAACGGAGAGTCACCAAAATATCCTTTATCTCTTAATTTTATTAGTTAGTTAGTTTTATTTTTTAGAGATTAAAAAAAGCTCCTTAGAAATAAGGAGCTTTTTGATTTGTTACTCTTCCCTTTGGGAAGATGTCCGAAGGACAGATGGGATTAACTATTTAGCATAACTGGCATTACCAACATGGTAACTTGCTCACCTTCATCTAATCCATCGATAGGAGTAAGGATACCTGCTCTGTTAGGCATACTCATTTCTAATTGAACGTTATCAGAATTCAAGTTGTTCAACATTTCCGATAAGAAACGAGAGTTGAAGCCTATTTGCATATCATCACCTTGATAATCACAGGTTAATCGCTCATCTGCCTTATTGCTGTAATCAATATCTTCTGCTGAGATATTCAATTCAGACCCGGCCATTTTTAAGCGTACTTGATGAGTTGTTTTATTTGAGAAGATAGATACACGACGAACAGAATTCGAGAATTGTGTTCTATCTATTGTCAATTTATTTGGATTCTCTTTCGGAATAACAGCTTCGTAGTTTGGATACTTTCCGTCAATTAAACGACAAATAAGTTCTGTATTTTCAAAGCTAAATTTAGCATTGGAGTCGTTGTATTCAATCTTCACTTCATCTTCAGACCCAGCTAGGATTCCTTTTAGAAGATTTAGTGGTTTTTTTGGCATGATAAACTCGGCAGTTTGGCTGGCTGTCGCATCTTCTCTCGTATATTTAACCAATTTATGTGCATCAGTTGCTACAAAAGTTAAATTATCCGATGAAAACTGAAAGAATACACCACTCATCACTGGTCTCAAATCATCATTTCCTGCTGCAAAAATGGTTTTACTTATAGCTGTTGCCAAAATATCTCCAACAATGGTTGTAGCACTTGGGTCTTCTAAAGCCACAGCTTTTGGAAACTCATCACCCTTGGCATAAGCTAAAGCATATTTACCATGATTAGAGCTAATCTCTACTGTATTATTCTCCTCCATCACAAACGTAAGGGGCTGCTCAGGAAAAGTTTTTAACGTATCTAATAACAAACGCGCAGGTAAAGCTATACTGCCTTTACTGTCACTCTCTACATCCATAGTTGTAGACATGGTGGTTTCTAAATCTGAAGCAGAAACTGTTAGAGTTTTCTTATCTAGTTCGAAAAGAAAATTATCTAGTATTGGTAAAGTGTTGGAATTGTTGATAACGCCTCCTAAAACTTGTAATTGTTTAAGTAAATATGAACTTGAAACGATGAATTTCATGTGGATGGATTAATTATTTAATTGTACACAAATATATGCCGTATTGCTGACAATCTTGGATTGAACTTATACAATTTTATTAACACAATCCTCACGAAAGTGGGGATCTCATTGCAGCTAAGTTTAGAGAGAATGTTTTAGCACCAAAAAGGGTAAGAGTGGAGTGTTGAAATCAGTTTAAAGAAGCGTATTTTCGCTTTCTCAGATAGTTAAAAATAAAACCAAAAAGACCTAATAAAATTAA
>CALDUJ010000178.1 GCA_937923735.1 uncultured Flavobacteriaceae bacterium
CAACAGATAGAAAATGAGCATATCATGAAAGCCATTTTTAATGTGGATGAAAACGTACTCCCATTCATATTAAAAAAATTGAATGTGAATGTGCAAATTCTTGAACAAGCTTTGGATAAACAATTGGAAAGTTTTTCGAAAGTAACAGGAACAGACATAATGCTCTCCAGAGATACGGGAACAACTTTAAATGAAGCATCCATCATTGCAAAAAAAATGAATGATGAATTTGTTTCCATAGAGCATTTAATTCTAGCCATTTTTAAGTCTAAAAGCAAAATAGCGCAGATGCTAAAAGACCAGGGTGCTACAGAAAAAGGCTTAAAAGTTGCTATTGATGAATTACGTAAAGGCGATAGAGTAACATCGCAAAGTCAAGAAGACACCTATAACTCCTTGAATAAATATGCCAAAAACCTGAACCAATTAGCCAAAGACGGTAAATTGGACCCAGTAATTGGACGAGATGAAGAGATTCGTAGGATCTTACAAATATTGTCTCGTAGAACTAAAAACAATCCGATTTTAGTTGGCGAACCAGGCACTGGTAAAACTGCTATTGCTGAAGGCTTAGCACATAGAATTATTGATGGAGATATTCCAGAAAACCTAGTTGATAAGCAAATCTTCGCCCTAGATATGGGAGCTCTGATTGCTGGCGCAAAATTTAAAGGAGAATTCGAAGAACGATTAAAAGCCGTTATAAAAGAAGTAACTACTAGTGATGGTGATATTGTGCTTTTTATTGATGAAATCCATACGCTTGTAGGTGCAGGAGGAGGACAAGGCGCTATGGATGCCGCTAACATCTTAAAACCTGCTTTAGCTCGAGGCGAACTTAGAGCTATTGGAGCGACCACCTTAGACGAATACCAAAAGTATTTTGAAAAAGACAAGGCTTTGGAACGTCGTTTCCAAAAAGTTATGGTCGATGAGCCAGATACTGAAAGTGCTATTTCTATCCTTCGTGGCATTAAAGAGAAGTATGAAACGCACCATAAGGTTCGTATAAAAGATGAGGCTATTATTGGTGCCGTCGAACTATCAGAACGTTACATTACCAACAGATTCTTGCCAGACAAAGCTATTGACTTGATGGATGAGGCAGCTTCTAAATTGCGAATGGAAATCAATAGTAAACCTGAAGAACTGGATGTTCTCGATAGAAAGATTATGCAGTTAGAAATCGAGATTGAGGCAATCAAAAGAGAGAAAGATGAAACCAAGTTGAAATCTTTACGTTCTGACCTAGCAAATCTAAAAGAAGAACGCAACGAGATTAATGCCAAATGGAAAAGCGAAAAAGAAGTTGTCGATAATATTCAGAATGCGAAGTTAGATATCGAAAACTTCAAACTAGAAGCAGAAAAGGCTGAACGCGAAGGCGATTACGGAAAAGTGGCAGAAATTCGCTATGGAAAAATAAAAGACGCTCATGAGGAGCTTGAAAAGCTTCAAAAAGAGCTTCAAGAAAATCAATCTGGAAACTCTCTGATAAAAGAAGAAGTAACCCATGATGACATTGCGGAGGTTGTTGCAAAATGGACAGGCATTCCTGTAACCAAAATGCTACAGAGCGAACGCGAAAAACTATTGAAGTTAGAAGACCAGCTTCACAAGCGTGTGGTTGGGCAAGAAGAGGCTATTGTTGCTGTGAGCGATGCCGTTAGACGTTCTAGAGCTGGATTACAAAACCCGCAAAAACCAATTGGCACCTTTTTATTCCTAGGAACAACAGGGGTTGGTAAAACAGAACTTGCTAAAGCATTAGCAGAATATTTGTTTGATGATGAAAATGCTATGACACGTATTGATATGAGTGAATATCAAGAACGTCATGCGGTAAGTAGATTGGTTGGAGCACCTCCAGGGTATGTAGGTTATGATGAAGGTGGTCAATTAACAGAGGCCGTAAGGAGAAAACCATATTCTGTTGTGTTATTAGATGAAATTGAGAAAGCTCATCCAGATACTTTCAACATCTTATTGCAAGTGCTAGATGAAGGCAGATTGACAGATAACAAAGGTCGTGTGGCGGATTTCAAAAACACAATCATCATAATGACCAGCAATATGGGTAGCAACATTATCCAAGAGCGTTTTGAAGCTACAAAAGATATAGATTCTGCGATTCATGCTGCCAAATTAGATGTTCTGGCTTTACTTAAACAAAGTGTGAGACCCGAATTTTTAAATCGTATTGATGATACTATAATGTTCACGCCTTTAAGTAAAGAGAACATAAAAGATATTGTTGGTCTTCAGTTAAAAAGTGTCACCAAAATGATTGCCCAACAAGGTATCACCTTTGATGCTACAGAAGAAGCCATTGGTTACTTGGCTGAAAAAGGATATAACCCAGAGTATGGCGCAAGACCAGTAAAACGAGTGATTCAGAAAGAAGTATTAAATCAGTTGAGCAAAGAAATCCTATCAGGAAAAGTAACAACGGATAGTATTATTTTATTAGATGCTTTTGATGATAAACTGGTATTCAGAAATCAAGGTGATTTGGTATCAGAAGAATTTTAAAGCACTGTAACAATTTCGGTTTAAAACAGTCTTTATAGTGGTTGGTTAGTTGAAAAGCAACGTGAGTTTCCTAGGAAAATGAGCGTTGCTTTTCATTTTTATACAATCTTCATAACAAATACGTTTAAAGTCCGTTTTAAATCTGGAAAACTTAGTAAGAAAATATATCTTGCTAATACTAAATTTTTAAGGTTACTTGAAAAAAATCTACATTCTTCTTAGTATTTGTTTCTTAGTATTTACAACTATTTGTGAGGCACAATCCAGTCAAAAAACAGTAACTGCTGTCAAAGGTGATGGTATTTATTCCATATTACGAAATAATGGCTTCGACCCTACTCAATTCTACAAAGAATTTATTGATCTAAATAAAGAGAAGTTAGGCCCAGAAAACAAGTTATATGTTGGCCATGACTATCGTTTGCCAATCATTAATGAAAGTCTTAATGCTTTGATAGAAGAGAAAACAATAGACAGTCTTGAAACTACTCCGGAGAAAAATGTTGCACCACTAAACCAAGTAATTGAACCTCTTCTAGGCAAAAATCATGATACTGTAACTGTAGAAAGCGACAAGCTAAAAGGAGCAACCTATTATCTTGTTTCAGGTCATGGCGGTCCAGACCCAGGAGCAGTCGCAAAATATAATGGCAAGATCATCTCTGAAGATGAGTATGCCTATGATGTAACACTTCGTTTAGCAAAAAAACTGATTGCTCATGGCGCAGAAGTTCATAT
>CALDUJ010000179.1 GCA_937923735.1 uncultured Flavobacteriaceae bacterium
TTAGATAAAGGACGTGGTTATGTGTCAACAATTTTGGTACAGGCAGGAACTTTAAGAGTTGGTGATTACGTATTAGCGGGTCAGCATAGCGGTAAGGTGAAGGCGATGACAGATGAACGTGGAAAGGATGTCGTAGAAGCGGGTCCAGCGACTCCAGTATCTATATTAGGTTTGGATGGTGCCCCGCAGGCAGGAGATAAATTTAATGTGTTTGTAGACGAACGTGAAGCGAAACAAATTGCAACTAAACGAGGTCAATTACAACGTGAGCAATCTGTCAGAACGCAGCGTCATATTACCTTAGATGAAATCGGAAGACGTATTGCCTTAGGTGATTTCCAAGAGTTGAATATTATACTTAAAGGTGATGTGGATGGTTCTGTTGAAGCATTAACGGATTCATTCCAGAAATTGTCTACTGAAGAAATTCAAGTAAATATCATTCATAAAGGTGTCGGAGCTATCACAGAAAGCGATGTGCTTTTAGCAACAGCTTCGGATGCCATTATTATTGGGTTCAATGTGAGGCCAATGGGTAATGCACGCCAGATTGCAGATAAAGAAGAAATCGATATCAGAATGTACTCGATTATCTATGATGCTATTAACGATGTTAAGGATGCAATGGAAGGCATGTTGTCTCCAGAACTTAAAGAAGAGATTACTGGTAATGCAGAAATCAGAGAAATCTTCAAGGTATCTAAAATTGGGAGTATTGCAGGTTGTATGGTTACAAGCGGTAAAATCTTTAGAAACTCAGGGGTGAGATTAATACGCGATGGTGTAGTTGTTTTTACAGGAGAATTAGCATCACTTAAAAGATTTAAGGACGATGTAAAAGAAGTATCTAAAGGTTACGATTGTGGTATGCAGATTAAGAACTACAACGATATAAAAGAAGGCGATGTTATTGAAGCCTTCCAAGAAGTTGAGGTTAAGAAGAAACTTAAATAAGACTAAGTAAGTAATTAAAAAAGCGAGCCAAACGGCTCGCTTTTTTTATATTATATTCCTGACTAACTACTTAATACGCATAGTCGAGAGATTACTTTCCAGGCTTAAAGATAAAGGCACTTGTAAATTTACGCTTCACTTTTATTAAAGCTCTGTCTGCTTCCAGACGTGATCTAAAATTCCCAACCCATATTTTATAATTAGGAGTCTCGTATTCAAGACTAGAAGAGTATTGCGGATAGGCCACATCAAAATTTGCTTTGGCTGCTTCCGCGGCAGAACGACTTCCAGAATAAATTTGGATTTTAAAACGCTCAGCTTCAATACTAATGTCTTTTTTTAAGTCTAGTAATTTATCTATTTCAGGACTTTGATTCACTGTAACAGTACCCTCTTGAGCATTCATACTTACAGACATTACCATTAAAAAAATAAGTGTGGTAAATGTGGATTTTATATTGAATCTTTTCATTATTTGGATTTATTTTGTCAAAGGTAAAACTAAAAAAATTAAACTAACATTTTCATCTATTTAGAATCCCTCTAAATTAAGAATTAAGACTTCTCTAACATTTCTAAAATGGAGTTTAAGTGTTACTTTTGCATGAGAATTTTATAACTGTATTTTTCTACTTTTATTTCAATTAATGAAAAAATCGTACCAAAGTTTAGAAGATAATTCCGACCACACTATGAAACAGGTGATTAACCGCAACCTCAGTTCAAGATTTCTTCTTTTAGGTCTTATAGCATTACTTTCATTTTCATCTCATACTATTTTCGCACAGGATGGCGACCCAGTTGCTGGTAAGTCATTGTTCAATTCACAATGTGCTGCATGTCATAAGTTAGATAAGAAGATGACGGGTCCTGCCTTACGTAATGTAGAGGCAAGACTGGCGGAAGATGAAGGCTTAGATAGACAATGGTTGTATTCTTGGATACGCAACAGTGCAGGCATGATTAAAGCTGGTGATGCATATGCTAACAAGATTTACAATGAGTATAACAAAACGGCTATGACAGCCTTTCCGCAATTAAGTGATGCGGATATAGATAATATACTTGCTTACACGGCTCAGCCTAAGGAGGAACCAAAAAATACTGGTTTGCCTCCAATTGATGGTGGACCTAAGGGTGAAACAAGTAGTTTCTCAAACAAAATTATACTAGGCGCATTGGCATTGTTATTTGCCTTGTTGGCAGCTGGGTTATTTTTAGTCAATAAGACACTACGTCGTTTTGCTGACGAAAAAGGTATTGCTGTTGCTTCAGATGATAGAGAAGAAAGAACACCGATTTGGAAAGCTTTTGTACAAAACCAATTCTTGGTCTTAATGTCAGCAATATTCTTATTATTGGCGAGTGCTTATTTTGCTTACGGATGGATGATGCAAGTTGACGTTAATCAAGGTTATCAGCCAATACAGCCAATACACTTCTCACACAAGATTCATGCTGGAGATAACAAAATAGATTGTAAGTATTGCCACTCTTCTGCTAGAGTAAGTAAGCATTCAGGTATTCCATCGTTGAACATCTGTATGAATTGCCATAAATCAATCGCAGAATACAATGGTGAAGTAACGCCAGAATACAGTAAAGAATTCTACGACGGAGAGATTCAGAAACTTTACAAAGCAGCTGGATGGAATGATGCTGAGCAACAATATTCAGGAACACCGTCTGCAGTTAAATGGGTAAGAATTCATAACCTGCCTGACTTTGCGTATTTCAATCACTCACAACACGTTACGGTGGCTGGTGTTGAATGTCAGACATGTCACGGTCCTGTTGAGGAAATGGAAATTGTTTACCAACACGCGCCATTAACAATGGGTTGGTGTATTAATTGCCATAGAGAAACAAATGTTGATTTAAAAGACAATGCATATTACACGAAGATTCATGAAGAGCTATCCAAGAAGTATGGCGTAAATGAATTAACAGCTGCTCAGATGGGTGGACTGGAATGTGGAAAATGTCATTATTAATAATAAAAGAATAATCTCATAATATGTCATCAAACAAGAGATACTGGAAAAGTGTTGAAGAGCTAGACGAAAATAGCTCTATTGTTGAGACGCTCAAACAAAATGAGTTCGTTACGGAAATTCCTACGGATGAGTTTTTAGGTGATAAAGAGACCTTGGAGTCCTCTAAGACAACACGTCGTGATTTCTTAAAATATGTTGGTTTTAGTACTGCAGCAGCTACATTGGCTGCTTGCGAAGGACCAGTAAAGAAATCTATTCCTTACGTTGTTCAGCCAGAATCTATAGTACCAGGTGTTGCTAATTATTATGCGACAACTATTGCAAATGGATTTGATTTTGCTAGCGTCTTAGTTAAGACACGTGAAGGAAGACCTATTAAGATTGGAAGTAATAAGCTAGCGAGTACAAGTGGTCATGCTAATGCAAGGGTTAATGCATCTGTGCTAGATTTATATGATAGTTTAAGAGTTCAAGGGCCTCAAAAAAATGGAGAAGACATTTCTTGGAGCGCTTTTGATGCTGAGGTTAATCAAAAATTAACAGATTTAAAGAATTCTGGAGGAGAAATTGTTTTATTAACCCAAACATTTGCAAGTCCATCAACCTCTAAGTTGATTTCAGAGTTTAAAGAAAAATATGGTAATGTTCGTCATGTAGTATATGATGCGATTTCAGAATCTGCTGCATTAGACGCGTATCAAAATATATATGGAGAAAGAGGATTAGCTAACTACGATTTCTCTAAAGCAGGAACAATTGTTTCTGTAGGTGCTGATTTCTTGTCCAATTGGCAAGGTGGTGGTTTCGATTCAGGATATTCTCAAGGACGTGTGCCTAAGAATGGTAAAATGTCTAGACATATTCAATTCGAATCTAATATGTCGTTAACCGGTGCGAATGCAGATAAGCGTGTACCAATGACTCCAAGTCAGCAAAAATTAGCATTGGCTAAATTATCTAGTTATGTAAATGGAGGTTCTGTTGCAGGAACACTACCGAAACACCTAGATGATGCTGTTCGTGGTGCAGCTTCAGAATTGAAGAGAGCTGGAAGTAACGGTGTGTTAGTAACAGGTATTGATGATGTTAATGCGCAAACTATAGCACTTCAAATTAATAAAAGCCTAGGTAGTAAAGCATTTGATGCTTCTACTTCAATAAAAACAAGACAAGGTAGTGATGCCGCAGTAACTAAGTTAGTTGCTGATATGAAAGCTGGACGTGTTGGTGCGCTTATTATGAGTGGTGTAAACCCAATGTATAGCTTACCAAATACTTCAGATTTTGCCGAAGGTTTGAAAAACACATTTTCAGTTGCTTTCTCTATGAAAGCAGACGAAACAGCAGTAGCTAGTAACTATATTGCTGCTGCCCCCCATTATTTAGAATCTTGGGGAGATGTTGAACTGAAAAAAGGACACTTTGGATTAATGCAACCAACTATTCGTCCGTTGTTTGACACAAGACAATTTCAGGAAGCTCTATTAAAGTGGACAGGTAATCCATTAGCTTATACAGATTATATCAAGAATACTTGGAATACTGATATCCTAAATGGGGGGTCGTTTAACCAAGCATTACATGATGGTGTGTTTGTTGGAACTGCTTCAGCAGAAGAACCTACTACAGAGACAGTAGTGGAAGATGCTTTAGAAGGTGCTTCAACTGATGCTGGAAATGCTGCAAGGGCATTAGCCGCTTCAGTTAAACCATCTAATGGTTTGGAATTGACACTTTATTCTAAGGTAGGAATGGGAGATGGCCAACAAGCCAATAACCCATGGTTGCAAGAATTTCCTGACC
Source organism: uncultured Flavobacteriaceae bacterium (assembly GCA_937923735.1). Lineage (GTDB taxonomy): Bacteria > Bacteroidota > Bacteroidia > Flavobacteriales > Flavobacteriaceae > JABABD01. The sequence continues at coordinate 4,755 of CALDUJ010000179.1, forward strand.
CAATTACAAAAGTAACTTGGGATAATTATATAGCCGTATCTAAAGCAGATGCTGAAGCTATGGGGGTTATAAATGAGAATGTTGCCAATGGTGCTTTAAATGGTAGTTATGTTAATGTAACTGTTGGAGGTGCCACGATTGAAAACGTTCCAGTTATTATTCAGCCAGGACAAGCTAAAGGCTCTGTTGCTATGTCATTAGGTTATGGTCGTACAGCAGGTGTTAAAGAAGAATTACAAACAGGTAGCAATGCCTTTGCATTATACCAAGGTTTCAATACAGTACAGAATGTTTCGTTAAGCGAGCCATTCGGAATGCATGAATTTGCATGTACACAATTACACAATACCTTAATGGGTCGTGGCGACATTATTCGTGAGACGACACTTGAAGTATTCAATACAAAAGATAAGCATTACTGGAATCCAATTCCAGAAGTATCCTTGAATCATGAGGAAACGCCAGTAACTTCTCCAGATGTAGATCTTTGGGATTCCTTTGATCGTTCAATTGGACATCATTTTAATTTATCAATTGATTTGAATGCCTGTACTGGGTGTGGCGCTTGTGTGATTGCTTGTCATTCAGAAAACAATGTACCTGTAGTAGGTAAAGAAGAAATACGTAAGAGTCGTGATATGCACTGGTTGCGTATCGATAGATATTATTCATCTGAAGAAACATTTGCTGGAGATATAGAGGAAAAAGAAAGTGCTGACGGACTTGGTCTCGGGAACTATATTTTTGGTGATGGAGAAGGTGATGGAACAGCTCCTACTTTGAACCGTATGGAAGACCCGTCTGAAAGCCCACAGGTAGTTTTCCAACCAATCATGTGTCAGCATTGTAACCATGCACCTTGTGAAACTGTTTGTCCAGTTGCGGCAACATCTCATGGTCGCCAAGGTCAGAATCATATGGCATATAACCGTTGTGTAGGTACAAGATATTGTGCAAACAACTGTCCTTATAAAGTGCGTCGTTTCAACTGGTTCTTATATGCTGAAAACGATGAGTTTGATTATTACATGAATGATGATTTAGGTCGTATGGTCTTGAATCCAGATGTGGTAGTACGTTCAAGGGGTGTGATGGAAAAATGTTCTATGTGTATTCAAATGACACAAAAAACGATTCTTGACGCTAAGAGGGATGGAAGAGAAATTAAGGATGGTGAATTCCAAACAGCATGTTCAGCAGCTTGTAGCAATGGGGCTATGGTATTTGGAGACATAAATGATAAAGAGAGCAAAGTAGCTCACTTACATGAAGATAATAGAATGTATCACTTATTGGAATACGTAGGCACAAAACCTAATGTTATGTACCACACCAAGGTAAGGAATACGAAAGAAGCATAAATTAATTAAGAAACAATTATAAAAGGATTATGGCGTCTCATTACGAAGCACCTATTAGAAGACCTTTAGTTACAGGAGAGAAATCGTATCACGATGTCACTGTAGATATTGCAAAACCTGTTGAAGGAAAAGCAAATAAAATGTGGTGGATAGTTTTTGGTATCTCTCTTGCTGCTTTCCTTTGGGGAGTTGGTTGTATTATATACACCGTTTCTACAGGTATTGGAACTTGGGGTCTTAACCCAACTGTAAACTGGGCTTGGGATATTACTAACTTCGTTTGGTGGGTTGGTATTGGTCACGCAGGAACATTGATTTCGGCTGTACTTTTACTATTCCGTCAGAAATGGAGAATGGCAATTAACCGTTCTGCTGAAGCGATGACAATCTTTTCTGTAGTACAGGCAGGATTGTTCCCAATTATTCACATGGGTCGCCCTTGGTTAGCATACTGGGTATTACCTATTCCAAATCAATTTGGATCACTTTGGGTAAACTTTAATTCACCATTACTTTGGGATGTATTTGCAATCTCAACTTACCTATCGGTATCGTTAGTTTTCTGGTGGACAGGATTACTTCCTGATTTTGCAATGATTCGTGATCGAGCGGTAAAACCATTCCAAAAGAGGGTGTATTCAATACTAAGTTTCGGATGGTCAGGACGTGCTAAAGATTGGCAACGCTTTGAGGAAGTATCCTTGGTATTAGCTGGTTTAGCAACACCACTTGTATTATCAGTACATACTATTGTATCCTTTGATTTCGCCACGTCGGTGATTCCAGGTTGGCATACAACGATTTTCCCACCATACTTCGTTGCTGGTGCAATTTTCTCTGGTTTTGCTATGGTTAATACACTTCTTATCATTATGAGAAAAGTGTGTAATCTAGAAGACTATATTACAGTACAACATATCGAACTAATGAATATTGTTATCATGATTACAGGTTCTATTGTAGGTGTTGCCTACATTACAGAGCTATTTGTGGCGTGGTATTCAGGTGTTGAATATGAGCAATATGCATTCTTAAATAGAGCTACTGGACCTTACTGGTGGGCATATTGGGCAATGATGACCTGTAACGTGTTTTCTCCGCAGTTTATGTGGTTTAAGAAATTAAGAACAAGCATTATGTTCTCGTTCTTTATTTCGATTGTTGTAAACATTGGTATGTGGTTTGAGCGTTTTGTAATTATTGTAACGTCATTACATAGAGATTACTTACCATCATCATGGACAATGTTCTCTCCAACATTTGTAGATATAGGTATATTCATTGGAACAATAGGATTCTTCTTTGTACTATTCTTATTGTATTCACGAACATTCCCTGTAATTGCGCAAGCGGAGGTGAAAACAATCTTGAAATCTTCAGGAGAACGATATAAAAATATTAGAGAAGCTGGAAATAGTTTAGTTGGTACAGGTGCAGATGAAAGAACTTCTGGAGGCGCAGTGAAAATTGCTTCTGCAGTAACGGAGACTAAAAAAGCTTCTACTGATAAATCTGCTGATGTAAACAGTTTACTCTCAAGTATTGGAACTTTTGATCCTAACACACAAACAGCAGATGATCTTAAGAAGATTAGTGGCGTTGGTCCTAAAATGGAAGATGTATTAAATCAAATAGGTATTTACACATTCTTACAGGTTAGTAAAATGACAAATAAAGAATATGACTTGTTAGATTCAATCACAGGTTCTTTCCCAGGAAGAGCAGAACGTGATGATTGGGCAGGGCAAGCTAAAAAATTAATAAACTAGAATAGCAGATATGGAATCTTCAAAAGTTATTCAGGCTATATATAATGATGATGATGTCTTACTTTCCGCTGTAAAGAAAGTAAAGTCTGAAAAGCATCATATAGAAGAAATTTATACGCCATTTCCGGTTCACGGGCTAGATAAGGCTATGGGATTAGCACCTACTCGAATAGCCATTGCATCATTCATGTACGGTTGTGTAGGATTAACAGTTGCTATCTTGATGATGAATTTTATCATGATAGAAGATTGGCCACAAGATATTGGTGGGAAGCCAAGTTTTAGCTATATCGAAAACATGCCTGCATTTGTGCCGATTATGTTTGAGTTAACGGTATTTTTTGCAGCCCACTTAATGGTAATTACATTTTATTTGAGAAGTAGAATGTGGCCATTTAAAAAGGCGGAGAATCCAGATCCAAGAACAACAGATGACCATTTTTTGATGGAGATTCCTGTTCATGGAAATGAAAACGACCTTACAGCATTATTGAAGGAGACTGGAGCAGTTGAAATTAATTTAGTAGATAAAGACCATTAATATAGATATGAAGAGCTTATACAAAATACTTTTGATCACTATTTTGGTTGGTGCTTTTACATCTTGTCAAAAAGATAGTAGACCAAACTACCAATATATGCCAAACATGTACGAGCCAGTAGGTTATGAAGCATATGGTGAGTATGAGGTATTTCCTAACGAACAAGAAGCAATGCTTCCAGCAGAGGGAACGATAGCTAGAGGTATGTCAGCGTATGATTACAAGAATACTGAGGATGACTATCAAGCGGCTAAAGCAAACTTAGTTAGTCCTTTAGACTCTACTCAAGTAGATTTAGAAAGAGGAAAAGTACTATACGATATTTATTGCGGAATTTGCCATGGTAATAAAGGAGCTGGTCAAGGGACTCTAGCTAAGCGTGAAAAAATATTGGGTATACCAAGCTATGCTGATGCAGGAAGAGCTATTACAGAAGGTAGTATTTACCATGTAATATATTATGGTAGAAATAGTATGGGGTCTTACGCATCGCAATTAAGTGAAGAAGAGCGTTGGCAGGTAACAGCTTATGTTGAAAAACTAAAGACTGATTTAGAAAAATAAGATTTAGATAAGTTTATATATAGATATGTATACATTTTCGAATAGACTAAAGATTGGCGCAATCGTATTGATGGTTTTAGGAGCATTGATGGTTGGATATGGTTTTATAGACTCTCACAAATCTTTGGATGATGTAAAGGTCATGTTAGCTGAAGAAGCTTCAGCACATGGTGGTCATGGAGAAGTCGCTCATGCTGAGCTTGCTCATGACAATGGTCATGCTAAAGCAGCTGAGCATGGAACAACTCATGGAGAGGCAGATGCACATCACGGTGATGAACATGCTGAACATGTGATGCATCAAATACATAATAGACCTTACTCAGCATTATATGTTGCGGCGTTTTTCTTTTTTATGATAGCATTGGGTGTGCTAGCATTTTATGCGATTCAATATGCTGCTCAAGCAGGCTGGTCGCCAGTACTCTTTAGGGTAATGGAAGCCATAACTTATTATGTACTACCGGGTGGTTTAATAGTTTTAGCAATTGCATTTTTTGCTGATAGTCATTTGTTTATTTGGCTAAAGGAAGGCATGACAGTAGAAGGTCATGAAAATTATGATGCCTTAGTTGCTGGCAAGTCAGGATGGTTAAATAAAACTGGATTTTTTATTAGAGGTTTAATATTCTTAGGTGGTTGGTCATTATATCGCTACTTTTCAAGAAAATTTTCAAAGGCACAAGACCAAGCTGACGATAACAGAAACTTCAAGAAAAACTTCCGTATTTCAGCAGCATTCCTAGTATTTTATATTTACACTGAGTCAATGATGTCATGGGACTGGATTATGAGTGTAGATCCACACTGGTTCAGTACTTTGTTTGGATGGTATGTTTTTGCGAGTATGTTCGTAAGTGGTATTACAACAATTGCTTTAATCACTATATACCTAAAATCTAAAGGTTATTTAGAGTTTGTTAACGATAGTCACATCCATGATTTAGCCAAGTTTATGTTCGGTATAAGTATTTTCTGGACATATCTTTGGTTCTCCCAATTTATGCTAATCTGGTATGCAAATATTCCGGAAGAGGTAACGTATTTCGTAACTCGTATTGAAGATTATAAACTACCATTCTTCGGAATGTTAGCAATGAATTTTATATTCCCATTATTAGTTCTAATGAATAGTGATTATAAGCGTATTCCTTGGTTTGTTGTTATGGGAGGAATAGTAATATTAGTTGGTCATTATATAGATGTATTCAACATGATTATGCCAGCAACAGTTGGTGATAGATGGTATATCGGCATTCCTGAAATAGGGTCTGTATTACTGTTTTTAGGATTATTTATATTCCTTGTATTTTGGGCGTTATCTAAAGAGCCTCTATTGGCTAAACGCAATCCATTTATAAAGGAAAGTGAGCATTTTCATTATTAATAAGATATTTAAAGAAGAGAAAAGACAATGACTGCTTTTTTAACAATTATCATAGTATTTTTCATCGCTGTTGCAATTTGGCAAATGGTCAAAATCTTTGATTTAGCTGAAGCAAGAGCTGATAACAATCAGGTAGCAAACGATAAGGATAATAGAATCAATGGGTATTTAATGCTTGGATTCTTAATTTTTATATATGTGATTACCATTATAAGTTTTTGGAAATATGGTGATTTACCTTTAGTTAGTAACTCTGCATCAGAACATGGACCTGGACTAGATAGTTTGATGATCATATCTATGATTGTTATATTTATAGTACAGACAGTTACTCAATTTTTACTCCACTGGTTCGCATTCAAATATAAAGGAGAGAAAGGACGCAAGGCTCTATTCTATGCCGATAACGATCGCTTAGAGTTCATCTGGACTATTATTCCTGTAATTGTATTAGCAGGATTGATTATTTACGGATTGTTCACTTGGACAAAAATAATGAACATAGATACTGAAGATGATCCAATGGTTGTTGAGTTATATGCACAGCAATTTAACTGGAAAGCCAGATATGGTGGAGATGATAATGTATTAGGTAAAGCAAATGTTAGATTAATTGATATCGATAAAGCAAATATTTTAGGAGTCGATGAATCAGACCCTAATGCACAAGACGATGTTATCACAACAGAATTACACTTACCAGTAGGTAGACCAGTTTTATTTAAGATGCGTTCGCAAGATGTATTACACTCAGCTTATATGCCACACTTTAGAGCTCAAATGAACTGTGTACCAGGTATGATTACACAGTTTGCATTTACTCCAACAGTCACAACAGAAGAGATGAGATCCAACCCGGATATGATAGACAAAGTGGCTAACATTAATCGCATCAGAGTTGAAAAGAGTGAAAAACTTGTTGCTAAAGGAGAAGATGCCCTAGAACGTTATGAGTTTGACTACTTGTTATTATGTAATAAGATTTGTGGAAAATCGCATTATAATATGCAAATGAAGATTATAGTTGAAACTCAAGAAGAATATGACGCTTGGATGGCAACCCAAAAGAAATTTAAAGAATCACTAGTAGCGGCAGAATAATTGCTTAAAAGAAGAAATTAAAAAAAGAAAAGATTATGTCAGCACATGTAGATAATCACGATCACGACGACGATCACGGACATCATCACAAAGAGACCTTCGTAACTAAATATATTTTTAGTCAAGATCATAAAATGATAGCCAAGCAGTACTTAATTACTGGGGTATTGGTTATGGGTATTATTGGTATTTTGATGTCACTAATGATGCGTATGCAAATTGCATGGCCTGAAGAGCCAAATGTAATTTTTGAAGCATTATTAGGCAAAT
>CALDUJ010000180.1 GCA_937923735.1 uncultured Flavobacteriaceae bacterium
CTCTAGCCGAATTTGCGAAAACCCTAGCACAGAGCAAAACATAAAAAATAAAACGAAAGTTAACTTCTGCATAAATTTTTAAAAACGTTGCAAATGTAAATACAAAATATGATAACGTTGTAAAATGGAAAAATTATTTAAACAAAAAGAAAAAAACCATGTTTTACCATGGTTTTTTTTAAATTATATCTAATGAATTAATTAAAAGAACAATCCATAAGACCTAAGCGCTGGGTTTTCTAAACTAGTAAAAGCGCCTGAAGCATTACTAAAACTATTTATACTTGCTCTAAAAGACCCTTCATTTGTATAAAGTAAGCCTTGAGAACTTCCAAAGAAATCTATTAACGGTCGCAACGTATCTTCAAGAAATGCATCATTAGGCCCTCCAAACGGCCCTTGATACGGAAGAAACAATGTATTGTCTTGAATACTTGCAAAATTACAATAGTTAGCTCTAAAAGTATCACCATTAGTATTTTGAATCCATATTGCTAAATTAGTACAGTTACCTGGTTCTAAATTTAAAAATACCGCATAAAAAGCAAAACTAAACACACCTGGACCAAAAAGATTATCTAAGTTAGTATTTATTTGATCTATTACCTCTTCTTGAAAACAAGGGCTCATAAGTGGGTTTGTTCCATCGGCAGTATCGTAAAAATATACTGAACCTGGTAAATCGAAAATATCTTCACCACTTGGAGCAGATAAGGACGTTTGCGCTATTCTAGCCGTTATACCACCTTCTGTAGCTACATATTCAGAAGAAACTGGATCGAATATAAAATTCTCAATAATTGTGCTACCTAGTTCTAACGCTGGACTTATTTTAATGGCTTCTTCACCATTAATTAATGTAAAAGCTACTCCAAAACCTTGTCTAGTACTTACACCTTGAGCATCTGTAGTTTCTCCATCAAAAAAGAAATTGTCAGTACTATAATTTAATATATATCTGATATCCCCTTCAGGAGCTCCTGCAATATCCATTACCAAATTATCATAAACTGATGCATTTGAACAATCAACATCTGTAAAACTTAATCGATTGGCATAAGTTATATCAGCACTAGCAACACTTTCAGTATCAAAATCACTGAAACCTGAAGGCGAAAGTATAAGTTTTCCATTACTTCTGATATCTTGAAACATTAGCATCCCATTTTCTTCACCTAAATATTGAAATGAATTACTACCAAAAAATGTATTAAAACCTTGAGCTCCGTCTTGAATCAAATCTGTAATATGACGAGAACCACTAGTAAACACCAATTCAGCAGCCGTTGTTCCTGTAATAATATCATAACGAGTGTCAGTAAGTGCAGTAGTTTCTTTAAAATCTGAAGTCATTTTAACCCGCAAGTCCTCCGAAAAGTTCATATGAAAATTTACACCGCCCACAACTTCATCGTTAGGAAAGTATATACCAGAATACCCTTGAGGCTCTGAAAGAAGCAAGGCGCTAAGTTCGTTTATTGCGTTATTTATTCTTTGAGTTGGCGAATCTTCAAATACTGGCTGTGTTCTATCAACCTCACAAGAAGTAAATAAAATCGCCACTAAAAAGACACTTAATATATATTTTATCATTTTCATCATATTATTTTTTTAATCTAAACTTTCTAATAAAGCTTGATGTGTTAATTCTTGTAATTCAAAAAGATCAATATCAAAATTTTCTTGAAAATAAGCTACTACTATATCCTGCTTTCTTCTAATTATTTCTTGCCCAGATGGACTTGCAGAATTAACAATTGCATCAAACTCTTCTCTAGACGTTGTTAACATATTAGCCATGATTTCTACAAAATCTTCTCCTGGTTGACTGGACGCATATGGTGTAATAAAGCCTGTATCTAGAGCCTCTTGCCTACTTAAGTTAAACCATTGTGCAGTATAATCAGCTGGTGTTATAATACCAAAATCATCAGTAAACGGAATATTTTGATTTAAAATATGACCATACTCATGATGTAATGTTTGCAATGGCCGTCTAATACTATTAACATTTGAGTAATCTAAAAAATCTAAATTAAAAAATGTAATCCTTGTTCCTGCTTCTGCTATACCTAAGGTAATAGTTGGACTATTAGGATTGAAATTAAAGCCACCTGAATATACAAGTTGTCTTGGTGTTAATTGCGCTATAAATTCTGCTCCTCCAAGTTGATTGAATGGCTTAATCCAAGTATCAATAACAGTTTGTGTCCAGCGTTGAACCCCTTCTTCTTTCATAGGGTATAAAAATCTAGCAATATCAGTATTGCTTGCTCCCCATAAATAAGAAACCTCTATATTATATGGTTCAACCATCTCACTCCTTAACCAAACGTCTAATTCTGATAGAACCGGAGTACTTGTATCTATTTGACTTTCGGTAATTCTATCCGAAGAGTCTGAACAGGACATAAATGATAGAGCTACTAAAACAACGCCTACAAATCCTATATTTTTTATATTTTTCATTTTATTTTTTTTATAGTTTATCATGTTTCTATCTTGGGTTTGGTAGAATACCTCTAGATTGTGCTTCAGTTGGAATTTGTAAAGCTCTTCTATTGTCGCCTTTAGGTAATGTTAGTGTTTCTGAAACACTTGGGGTAACGTCTCTATCATGCTCAACAACAATATCATGTCTTTTAACATCAAACCAACGTAATCCTTCATTATAGAAAACAGTACGCTTAGTATCTAATATTACATTTATAAATGGTAAAGTTCCTTGAGGTATTTCATAAAATGGCGTATAGAAGTTAGAATCAATACCAAAATTAGTTTCAATATCAGTTACGGTTAATTCTCTGTCTGGCGTCCAATTCTGAGATTTGACTGATAATAGCGAATTTAAATCGTCAACTGCAAGTTGAAAATCTCCACGCATAGCGTAGGCTTCTGCCCTATTAAACATTACTTCATCTGTAGTTAAAAGTGGTAACTGTATGAAGGGTAAACCTATTCCTGCAGCCTGATTTGTTGTTCTGAAATATTCATCAAATTTTGGAACATTAAAAAATAAATCCTGTCCAAATACTTGTTCAGACCACGCAAGTCCTGCAGCATTACCTGAGAAAAATAGTTCTCTAGCCAAATCACCACTTAATTGATAACGTAAGCGAAAATGATTTCTTCCATAAATAGAACCCCCAACTGCAATTAAGAGATTAGCCGGCTCAATGGCAGCTGAAAACCTAAATGACCTTTCGCTATAACTCAATCCTGCCGCTCTGTAATCATTTGCATAATCTCGGATATCCTCAACACCAGATCCATTACCTAAAACTATATTACTATGTTGTATCACCTTGTCCCAATCTCCTTTTACAAGGTAAAACCGAGAAGCGAAAGCATTTGCAGCTCTAGATGTAAAGTGAAATTTAGGTTCGCTATAATTTAAATCATTACCAATGTATCTTAGCCCTTCTACCAAGTCTGCCTCAATATTATCGTAAACTTCTTGAACTGTATTTCTCTCATAATCGGGCAGCAATGTGTTTTCAGGTTCTGTAACGTAAGTTACACCCAAATCTGTAGAGGCGGTTGATGGGTTATAGGCTTTTGCAAAAATATTAACAAGCATAAAGTGCCCATAGGCTCTACATAAAAGTGCCTCCCCTCTTTGGTTAACATCTGTAGCTCCTAATTCATCTAATGATGCTAAAGCTTGATTAGCTTGTGCAATAGCTTCGTAAGTTTCGTTCCAATAATTAGTAGGGGTATCTAAGTCGTCATCAAAGAAGTCTTCCCACTCATACATAAAATCGTTTAAATCTATTTGTGTAGCAGAAAAACTTTTATCATCTGCGTTATCCGACAAGGGCTCTGTGAAAGAAGCGTATAATGCCTGAGGATACGCATTAACCAAAAGCTCACTTATCTTTTCTAATGAATCTATCTCTGTTCTATTATCTGGTGTTTCATCTAATATTTCATCGCATGAAACAAAAGCTAGAAACATAACTAAAGCCGAGAGTTTTATTAAATTATTTTTTTTCATATTCTTTTTTTTTAAAAACCAATATTTAAAGTAAAGGTGTACAATCTTGTAATTGGAAATGCAACACCACCAGATCTTATAAATTCTGGGTCTTGACCTGCTAATTTTTTATCTGAATAAATTAAGAATGGGTTAGTAGACTGCAAACTCATTCTAAAACGACTCATTCCTAGTTTTTTCACAATATCTTTATCTAAAGAGTACCCTAATGTTATATTTTTCATTCTTATAAAATCTCCGTCTGCAATTCGCTCTGTAGAAAAGTTATAAGCATTAAAAGTTCTAGTAGATGTTGTAACCCCTCGTCTCTGGATAACCTGAGTAGAAGGTATAACAGGAACATTTGTAATATTCTCATCTCCAGGCACTAACCATCTATTAACAAATTCTGTAGGAAAGATTGATAAATCATTATAGTTTGATGAATATGCTGGATCTAATCTAATCTTGTTACCTCCTGAAAATGAGATAAAAAAGCTGAAATCGAAATTTTTATATCTAAAATTATTAGCTAGTCCGCCCGTATACGTAGGTAATGTTGGTCCCTCAGCTTTTAAGTATGATAATGGATCATCTGTGGATTGGAAATCTATAATACCATCTTCGGGCAAAGTGAAAGTTGGGTAACCATCACTATCTAAACCTTCAAAATTAAATGAGAATAAAGAATTTGGTGCAAAACCTACAGCATTACCAAATTGTCCTCCTGTTACTAAATCAAATACATTGGGTTCTTGCTGTAAGTCTTTAATCTCTTGGTTTATTAAAGATAAATTAAACGCTGTGTTCCAAGAGAAGTTATCGTTTGAGAAGTTTACAGTATTAAGCTGAAACTCTACACCCTTAGTTTCTAAAGAAGAGAAATTACCCAATTTTATTGACTCTCCTCCAATTCCAGACGTTGTTAAAAAATCAATGAGATCTCTACCGTCTCTTAAATATGCGTCAACATTCATTGCTATTCTGTTGCCAAACAACCCTATGTCTAGACCTACATTAAACTCTATTTGCTTTTCCCAAGTTAGCTCTGTATTCTGTAAATCTGCTATATCAATAGCATTTTCTCTATCAGAAATCAACAACCTATCTGTAACCTGATTTCTAAAAATAGCTTCATTATTTGATGCAGTATTCGCAATTAGTGCTGATAATCCATATGACCCTCTAAGTACTAAATTATTTAGTGTACCAGAACTATTAATAAAATCTTCTTTATGGATATTCCATCTACCAGAAGCAGTATAAGTTGGCAACCATCTTGTACCTCTTGATTTTCCTGCCCTATTAGACCCTTCATAGTTACCTGATAAATTAAGTACATACTTCTTATCGTAATCATACGTCGCAGTTGCAAAAAATGTTATTTCTCGATTTCTTGTTTCTTGAAAGCCAAAATAATTATCTCCTTCTAAAATTATTTTTCTTAAAATATCTGGGTCTGTAAATACTGTACCTCCTCTAGAAAATTGATACCCATAACCTGTATTAAAACCAGCAGAACGATCTGTATGTCTATATTCTTGACCTCCATATATAGTTAGACCATGTAAATCATCTTTAAATCGTTTCTTATATTCTAATGAATTTCTAAATGTATATGTAGTTATTGTATTTCTATTATTTGTTAAAATACCACCTACCGGTAAAACTACCCGAGCGCTTGTATTTGGTTGTTCAGGGTCTTGAAATAAAAATGTATTAGCATCTCTAATTATTGTATTATCATCTGCTCTGTAAGCAGCTGCAACATTTGAGAACTCAGTTGCAGAATGATCACTAACAGAACTAGCATATCGTGCTGTTCCAAGAAAAGAGTATTCTAAATTATCATTGACCTTGTAATCAAGTTGTCCTTGAAATCTAATATCATTAACATTTAATTCAACAAAATTATTATTAATTTCCTGAAGAATATTAAATGGTGCCCAGTTATTACGAACAAACTCTAAATTACCATCATTGTCTCTTGGTCTAATTGCACGACTAGTATTTAAAGCATAATTAAATGGGTTTACATCGAACTCTCTGTTGAATGAACCAAAAAATTGGTCAGTTTCTCTACTAAAAGTCCCTGGCGCGTTTTGGTTTCGTACAGAAGCAACTAATTGAGTGGTTACCTTAATTTTATCTTGCTCACCAAGAAAAAACGAATTTCTTATATTTCCGGTAAGCCTCCTTACCCTGTCTGCTATAGACCAACCTGGATCAGTAAAATACCCCAATGAGGCGTATGTTGTACTTTTTTCTCCTCCACCTGAAAAACTCAATGTATGTGTTTGGGTTGGAGTAGCTCTAAATAACTCTTTAAACCAATCTGTATTTGCTAATTCATACTGTTGAAGAAATCTTGCTCTTCCTTCAGGCGTATTACTTACTTCAAAAACACCTTGTTCATTAGGTTCTAATGAATTATAAAGTAAATTGTAAATTCCACCATTTCTACCATTAACCACTCCTGTGTTAGTGATTTGACCTACCTGTAAACTAGCCAACTGTTGGTAAATTGAAACTGTTTCTTGGGAGTTTAGTAAATTATATTGATTATACGACGGTATATCTCTAACTGCATATTCAGCTGTATAATTAAAACTTGGTTTTTGATTTCTCTTACCCGATTTGGTAGTAATAACTACCACCCCGTTTAATGCCCTTGCACCATATTGTGCAGAAGCAGACGCATCTCTAAGAATTTCAAAACTCTCAATATCATTAGCGTTTAATCCTGCTAAAGCAGAACTTAATAAACTATTGAGATCACCAGCAACTAAATCCTGAAATGATATATCTACAATTTCTTCTTGAATAGCACCATCTATAACCCATATTGGCTTAGTATCTCCCAATATAGAGGAAGACCCTCTAATAGTGATTCTTGGAGCTGCACCAAAAGTACCAGTAACGTTCTGCACACTTACACCTGCTGCTCTACCCTCTAAACTTCTAGTAATGTCAGGCACAGCATCTAATTTAATATCTGCTGCTTTAACTGTTTGAGATGCACCAGTAAAAAGCTCTCTATCCACGTTTTGATATCCTGTAATAACAACGGTATCTAAAGCTTCTAAATCTTCTTGCATGGTAACATTTACAACATCGCTAACACCGATGGTAATCTCTTCAGTTTTCATACCCACGTAGCTAAATTGCAAAATTTCTCCTTCAGCCGCTTTAATAGCGTAATTACCATCAAAATCTGAAATCACACCTCTGTTAGTTCCTGCTACTTGAACAGTAACCCCAGTCATAGGCAAGCCAGTTTGGTCCACGATAGTACCTGATACTGTTTTTTCTTGCGCCATGGATAATTGTGTTGTTAACGATAAAAAAACCGTTAAAACCCACAGTAATCTAATTTTCATAGAATATATTTTTGAGTTAGTTAAGGAGCGAATTTCTTAATATTATCTTAAAGTAGCAAAGTTTTGAATTAAAAAATGTTAATCAATTTCAACTTTTAACATTTAAATTGTTTGTTTTTTTTGAAAAAAAAATAAAATTCTTCATTGATATTTTAAAAATCACTACAAAATTGTAATTATTCAACACACAAATTCTCTAACAAAAAGCAAACACATTAAGATATTATGTACGCATAGTATTAAAAAATTATTGTCTTTTATTTACTTTTGGATTATGCTAAAATTAAAACATTCTAACTATACTTACGAATGTGGCACAGACGAAGCTGGGCGCGGTTGTCTTGCAGGTCCTGTTACGGCCGCACTCCATAAACAACTTCGCAAATAAATATGAATATGAATTCAATTATGTACAGCATGGCCA
>CALDUJ010000181.1 GCA_937923735.1 uncultured Flavobacteriaceae bacterium
TGTTACTGAAGCCAGTTCAGTACATGTAAACGAAGTTAGTTTTTTAGAATTTAAAAGTCAATACGGTAGCTTAATCTATAAAAATTGTTATTAACATTCTATGTATAAAATATGTCCATTCTGCTTTACTAAACCCTGTTATTCTCGTAAATTTGTATTATTAATTAATTGACCATGAGCTATAGAATTGAGAAAGACACGATGGGTGAAGTTAAAGTACCTTCAGATAAGCTTTGGGGTGCTCAAACCGAACGCTCACGAAATAATTTCAAAATTGGAGCAGCAGCCTCCATGCCACTAGAAGTTGTATATGGCTTTGCCTATCTTAAAAAAGCTGCTGCCTATACCAATTGTGAATTAGGTGTCCTGCCGATTGAAAAACGTGATCTTATCGGGCAAGTTTGCGATGAAATATTAGAGGGTAAGCATGATGACCAATTCCCTTTGGTTATTTGGCAAACAGGGTCAGGTACTCAGAGCAATATGAATGTTAATGAAGTAATTGCCAATCGTGCCCACCAAATCGCTGGAAAAGTTATTGGTGAAGGTGAAAAAACCATTCAACCAAACGACGATGTCAATAAGAGCCAGAGCAGTAATGACACCTTCCCTACTGGTATGCACATTGCTGCATACAAAAAGATTGTTGAAACAACTATTCCAGGAGTAAAACAGCTTCGTGACACATTTAAGAAGAAATCTAAAGCTTTCAAAGATTGTGTAAAAATTGGTCGTACACATCTCATGGATGCGACTCCTTTAACATTAGGACAAGAATTTTCAGGCTATGTATCGCAATTAGATAATGGTTTAAAAGCCTTAGAAAATACTTTAGACCACCTCAGTGAAATGGCATTAGGTGGTACAGCAGTGGGAACTGGATTAAATACACCAAAAGGTTATAGTAAACGTGTGGCTGAGTATATTGCAGAATTCACTAAGCTTCCATTTATAACTGCAGAAAACAAATTTGAAGCACTTGCTGCTCACGATGCCATAGTAGAAAGTCATGGTGCCCTAAAACAATTGGCTGTTTCATTGAATAAAATTGCCAATGATATACGTATGATGGCCTCTGGACCGAGAAGTGGTATTGGAGAGATTATTATCCCAGCAAACGAACCAGGAAGTTCAATTATGCCAGGTAAAGTAAATCCTACCCAATGTGAAGCCTTGACTATGGTTTGTGCTCAAGTTATGGGTAATGACGTTGCTGTTACTGTTGGTGGAACACAAGGGCATTACGAATTGAATGTTTTTAAACCCATGATGGCTGCTAATATCTTACAATCTGCTCAACTACTTGGGGATGCTTGTGTGAGTTTTGATGTTAATTGTGCAGTTGGCATTGAACCTAATCATTCGGTAATAAAACAGTTATTAAATAATTCTTTAATGTTAGTTACTGCTTTAAATACCAAAATCGGTTACTACAAAGCAGCAGAAATAGCTAATACGGCGCATAAAAATGGAACAACACTAAAAGAAGAGGCTATTAACCTTGGTTATGTTACTGCTCAGGAATATGATGAGTGGGTAAAACCTGAAGACATGGTAGGTAGCCTTAACAAATAAATAAATATGAAAAAAATTACACTAATTGCGTTTATCACTCTAACAGCTAATGGTTTTTTAACTGCACAAACGACATTTACGAACAGCCAAACTATTATGATTGCCGCTCCTGAAGGAAGTGCACCATACGCTATAAAGTCGGCTGACCTCGATGGTGACGGATTTAAAGACCTCGTAGTAGGAACAGATACTGGAAACTCGATAATTTGGTTTAGCAACGATGGTGATGGAAATTTCACGCAAGAAACAATTATTACTAGTGCTTTATCGCGCGTTGTTGATATCGAATTAGTTGATATAAATGGTGATACGAGTATTGATATACTAGCAGCTTCTTTTGGAGATGGCAAATTAGTTTACTTTGCCAATAATGTGGCTAACCTTGGTGATTTTGGGACCGAACAGGTTATTTCATTAACAGTTGCCGGAGCTGGAGATATCGAAACTGGCTTAATAAACGATGATGCTTTTCTTGACGTAGCTGTATCGGCATTCAGTGATAACAAGGTAGTGTGGTTTTCAAATAATGGTACAGGAGTTTTTGGAAGTGAAAACGTTATTGATAATACCATTTTAAACCCTGGAAGTTTTGACATAAAGGATATTGACAATGATGGGGATTTAGATGCTGTTATTTCTAATGCTATAAACCAATCGGATACTCCAGGTATGAATACCAGCGTTATTGAAGTGTTTTTCAATAATGCCTCAACATTCACTAAGGATGCTAATTCTGTAACCAACGATAAAGATTATATTTTCAATGTAGCTTTTGAAGATATAAATCCTTCAGACAACACATCTCTAACAACTGATATTTTAGCTAGCGATCTATTTGGTGATTTATATCATTATAACAAAAATGCAACAGGCACTTATGATGAAACTGTTATATCAACCTCTATAGCCAATCCCGCGTCAATTGGATTTTATGATTTGGATAATGACACCACCAAAGACATTTTATTATCTAGTGGAACTTTTGCAGCAGGAAATGACCTTGTCTGGTTTAAGAATAATGGTTCAGGAAGTTTTTCTACAGAAAATATTATTGATAACATACAGAGTAACGCTTACAAACTTACTGTAGATGATTTTGATAATGATGGTGATTTGGATATTGCAACAGCGACTTACAGCGGCAGTAGTCAAGTTAAAATTTTCAACAACCAAACAATAGTTTTAAGCACTGAGGATTATGTAATTAATGATTTAAGAATCTACCCTAATCCTGTATCAAATGAATTATTTATAGAGTCTACAAACAACTTTAACGATAAATTTATTGTTTATAATATTTTAGGGGGAAAGCTTCTCAGCGGTACGGTGGACAGTGAGGCTTCAATAAATGTTTCAATACTTAAAAAAGGATTGTATTTCCTGAAACTAGAGGGTTCGTCAACTACGTATAAATTCATAAAACAGTAATTACAAAGTAAAAAACCGACAAACTTTCAGTCCATCGGTTTTAGCTAGCTATATAATTATTGGGATTAGCTATAAGGTTAATTTATAAGCTCATTACTAATCTAAAGCCTTCTAAGCTATTATCTATTAACATATGTTAAGAAGTGACTAATAAAGTTTAGATCTGATTCTGCTCAGCTGAACTGGTGTAATATTTAAGTAAGAAGCTATCTGATATTGTGGTATTAAATTATCAATATCAGGAATTCGTTCTCTAAGTTTCAAATATCTAGCTTTAGCATCCATTGAAGATATTTCTACAAATACACGCTCTCCATACATAAATAATGACTCTAAGTACCTTGCATATAGTTTAAACACTTCTATATCAGTATTGCATAGCTCTGTAAAAGCTTTATAATCTATTTCATATATATCACAATCTGTTAATGCTTCATAAATAAATTTTGAAGGCTTCTTCGATAACAAAGAGGTAAAAGATGCAAAGAAATCGATAGGAGTAAATATTGTCTTTGTTACTTCTTTGCCATTTTCCATAATAAAGAAAGAACGCAAAACACCTTTGTTTATTAGGTATATATATTCAGGGGTTTCATCAATTTCCACCAGCCTTTCTCCAGTTTTAATCTCTTTAAGTTTGGCTAATCCATATAGTTTATGGTAGATTTCTCTGGATATAGGGTAGAAAGATTTTAAAAAATTAAAATTATCTTCATAACTGTCGTCCATAATGAATTAAGTTTGTTTGCAAATAAATTTGAGGGAGTATTAAATATATATAAATTTGATTCATGGCTATTTTACTACAAAACATTCAATCTTTACTTCAAGTTCGGGAAGATTTCGTTAAAAAGATATCTGGAATCGATATGAAGTCATTACCGATCGTTAAAAATGCCTATTTACTGGTTGAAGATGACATCATTGTTGACTATGGTAAAATGGAAGACCTCAATGTTACTATTGTTGACAAAACTATTGATTGCTCAGGAAAAATTGTACTACCAGCTTGGTGCGACAGTCATACCCATATAGTGTATGCTGGAAATAGAGAGCAAGAATTTGTTGACCGAATTAATGGTTTGACTTATGAAGAAATAGCCAATCGTGGTGGTGGTATATTAAATTCTGCAAAGCAGTTACAAGAAACATCAGAAGATGATTTATATGAGCAATCTGTCAAGAGAGTAAAAGAAGTCATGAAGCTTGGTACTGGTGCAATCGAAATAAAATCTGGTTATGGACTTACTTTAGACGCCGAATTAAAGATGCTTAGAGTAATAAAGCGCATAAAGAAGAACTTCCCCATAAAAGTAAAAGCCACTTTTTTGGGAGCGCATGCGCTTCCAAAAGAATTCAAGAATGATAAGTCATCATATATTGATTTGATTATAAATGAGATGATGCCACAAATTGCCAAAGAAGAATTAGCTCAGTATGTGGATGTCTTTTGCGAAAAAGGATATTTCTCTGTTGAAGATACGGACAGGATTCTTACTGCATCTAAAGAATATAATCTGACTCCTAAAATTCATGTCAATCAATTTAATGCTATTGGAGGTGTACAAATAGGAATTAAACATAAAGCATTGTCCGTAGATCATTTAGAAATTTTAGGTGATGGTGATTTAAAAAGCTTAAGTCAATCTGAAACAATGCCAGTTGCACTTCCCTCCTGTTCTTATTTCTTGGGAATACCATATACTCCTGCAAGACAAATAATTGACTCTGGATTACCTTTAGCACTCGCTACAGACTATAACCCTGGTTCTACACCAAGTGGTAATATGAATTTTGTGTTAAGTACAGCTTGCATAAAAATGAAAATGACACCAGAAGAAGCCATAAATGCAGCAACTATAAATGGTGCTTATGCCATGGGCATAGAAAATCAATACGGGAGTATCACAAAAGGTAAGAAGGCTAACTTAATCATTACTGAAAAAATACCTAGTTATTCGTATTTGCCTTATGCCTTTGGAAGTAATAATATAGACCAAGTAATAATAAATGGTGTCTTCATTTAATTTTGAAATATCTAGCAATGGCTTTTTGTCTAAACTTTGTCGAGACAATAACCTAAGTCACTTTCAAGAATTATGTAATTATATAAAGTTATTACCTTACGGAAGGAATTCTGACAAAAACAAACTTTCTCTAGTAATTACAGAGAAGAAAGGCACTTGCTCTACTAAACACGCTTTTCTTGCTGAGGTAGCTCAGGAGAACCGTATAGAAACTATTGCTTTATTCATTGGCGTTTATAAAATGTCAAATGAAAATACACCTGGTATTGGAGATGTACTCCTAAAAAATAATCTTGAGTACATTCCGGAGGCGCATAACTATTTAAAATATAATAATGTTATCTTAGACTATACAAGCCGCAAAGACTTTTCTTTTAAAGAACACCTGTTGTATGAGGAGCAAATTCTTCCAAAGCAAATAACAGATTACAAAATTAATTTACATCAAACATTTATCAAAAAATGGATTGTTGAAGCATGTATTCCTTTTTCATTTGAAGACATTTGGGATATAAGAGAGCAATGCATCTCCAATTTAAGCCAATAAAAAAGCCTCAGCAAAATGAATACTGAGGCTTTTAAATATGCAACAATAATTTCTATTTCAGTGTAAACTCAGAGCTAGAAACTAAATCTTTATCATTAAATACGTTTACTACGTAACGCCCTTTTTCAAATTCCTTACTTCCAGAAGTTACAAACTCACAGATATTTAAGTTTCTGTTTTCGTAGTTAAACTTACTGATAACGCTATAGTTTAATGACTTCTCACCAAAAGTGATTTGCTCATTCGCTCCCATAACATTGTTTTTTGGATCTAAAACCTGAACGTATAATTCTTGGTCTCCTCCTTGAACTAAGTTATTCTTAGCAACTGTGTAACAAACTCTTACTTTATCAGTTCGTCTGGCTTTGTCTGTAGGTATTAATTTACCTGAACTACGTTCTATAACACCAAATCCTTTTAGGCCAACTGTACCCAATACTGCCGCATTTTCTACAACAGTTGCCAATTCGGTATTCTGTACCAATAGAGAATCCGTAAATACAGAACGTTCTGCTAACTGTACTCTAGTACTGTCTAGAGTTGTAGCCAATAATTCATTATCCACTTTAAGTCTATCGTTCTCAACAAGGAGAACATCCATTTCTTTTTGAAGGTCTAAGAATTTTTTCTTGTACTTCCAAAGACCTCTTACGCTTGTTTGAGATACTTTAAGAGAATCCATTAAGCCTTGAATACGCTCTCTTGCTTCAATAAGGTTGTCATTAGAAATTTCGTTTTCTTTTATAGCCATATCATATTGAGATGCCATAGCGCTCAAATCATTCATAACTAGTTCTTTCTCTTCAGTTAATTGAGCTTCTGTTTCTTTTTTGTCGTTGTAAAGCTTAGAGGTGTAAAAGCCTGTTCCTATAAACAGAGCCAATAATATCCCCAAAGCAACTTTTAATCCTGTACTTTTACTTGTGTTGTTTTCCATAATTCGTTCTAAAAAAATTAATTAATACTGTTTGTTAGATTAATGTTTTTTAAGGCTTTTAATTGTTAGTTGAAACTGTTAGCAAAAGAATAAAAAATGTAACTTCGTTTTAAACTTAACTTTATTTTTTTATTAACATGAACAACCTTGTTTTATTCGACGATTCACAAAGAGATAGATTTCTTTCTAAGCGAAAAGGCGAAACAAAATTTGGTGAACATATTCAATTGTTACCCAATTTCAATTTTATATACGACCAAATGTTAAAATTGGACGTCACGCATGTTCTTTTTGGTATTTCTGAAGACATAGGCGTTTTTGCAAATAACGGAAAACCAGGTACTTCGACTGCTTGGGAAACAACAATTAAAATTTTGTTAAACACCCAGAGTAATACCTATACAACTCCTAACAAGTTGTTAATACTAGGGCATGTTTTTCCTAAAAAAGCCTTAAAAAGGCTATCCAAATGGGAATCTTCAAACAAAAAAGACATAAAAAAAGCACGTCAAATAGTTGGGGATATAGATGCAGAAGTATCTCAATTGGTATATCAAATAGTCAAGGCTGGAAAGATTCCTATCATAATTGGTGGTGGACATAATAATGCCTACGGGAACATTAAGGGGACTTCCTTGGCTTTAAATAAACCTATTAATGTTGTCAATTTCGATGCCCACACAGATTTTCGCCCTGAAGAAGGACGACATAGTGGTAACGGATTCAGTTATGCCTATGCTGAAGAATTTTTAAACAAGTATTTTATTTTTGGATTGCATGAGAATTATACTTCCGATAGCATATTAAAAACGATAAACAAGCTTAAAAAGAAAGTAGATTATAACACTTTTGAAGCTATTAAAATCCGAAAAGAACTTGATTATAATGACGAATTGGAATTGGCTTTGAAACATATAGAAAATAAGCCTTTTGGTATTGAAGTAGATTGTGATGCTATTGAAAACATTCCGAGCAGCGCCATGACTCCTAGTGGTTTTTCAGGTAACGAAACTCGGGAATTTGTATCTTTCTTCGGCAAGCATAAAAATGCAAAATACCTTCATATATGCGAAGCTGCTCCAAGTTTAGGTACTAAACAACAAGCAACGCAAACGGGAAAACTTATCTCCTACTTAATAACGGATTTTATGAGAGCGTATGGCAATTAAAATAATCACATACCAAGAACAATACGCTAAGGATTTCTATAATATGAATATAGAATGGTTAAAAACCTATTTCTATGTCGAACCTTTTGACGAAGAAGTATTGAGTAAGCCCGAGAAATATATTATCGGCAAAGGAGGTCATATCTTTTTTGCTAAAATTGAAGAAGACGTTGTAGGTACTGTAGCTTTAATGCCCACGCATGATTCTGATGTCTATGAATTGACAAAAATGGCAGTATCTCCTAATCATCGTGGATACAAAATAGGTCAGCAACTCATGCAGCATTGCATAGATTTTGCAAAAAATGAGAAGAAAAACTTAATGCTCTATTCTAACACCATTCTTGAGAATGCCATTTATATCTATAGAAAATATGGATTTATTGAAATACCTGTAGAGCCTAATAGCCCCTATAAACGTAGTAATATTAAGATGGAGTTAATACTAATTTAGTTTTGCAATTTATATTCAAAATTATACCATCTTAACTGGAAGAATTATTAATCTTTCTCAGAAAACTTATTTCTAACTCAGTAACTTTCTTTTTGTTCGCAAACCAATGAAAAGGTGAAGGGGAAGAAAACAATCCAAAAGAAATACAGTTAACAAGAATATCATCTTCATCATATAATATAGTCATTTGCTTCCCCCAATCGGTTCCTGTTAATCGCCAAGAAAAGTTTATCGCAGTCATTTGCTGGTTTGATACTAACTCTTCCCATCCTTTCGTCTTTACTATTTCATTAATAATTTTACGATTTTTCCCTCTTGACAATCCTTTTATTCTTTTTAAAGAATAAATATTTACAATTGAATAAATTAACAAGGTTGAAAATACAAAAGAAATGATTAGACATATTAATATCAATGTATACGGTTCCTGATTAGATATTTTTTTGGAAAGTGCTAAAAAGCTTAAAAAAGGAAAATAAATAATAATAGGTAATTCAAATAATAAATTAGAAAATCTACCAAAAGCAGACTTTTTGAACATTAACCGATTGTTTTCTAGTGATTTAATTATGTTTATTCCATTAATCTTCATAAAATGAGTAACCCTAATCCATTCGTCATAAACATTACAAAAAAGAATAAATTAATTCAAAGAATTATACTTTATTTCTTTAAAAAAATTAATATTAATTCACGAATTCTTTAAAGAATCTAATTCACGCTTTAAACGTTTTATCTCTTCTTCTTTTTTAAGCCTTTTTAAAGAATCAACCTTACGTTGTAAATCCTCAACAGATTCTTCAGTTTTTTCTTGAGATACAGGAATTGTATTTAAAGAATCAATACTTTGTTGAGTCATATCAATACTTCTAGTCTCTTCAACAAAATAATCATCAATACCCTCACTAGAGCGCCATGCTTCATTCAATTGGTCATACACCATCTTGTCCCATCTACTCGGATGTTTTACATCTATCCAAACCACATCTCGATATTCACTATCAATTAAAACTAAATCAGGTGTAGCAGAGCCATCAAACTGGCCAGAATCTTTATCACTAATAGCAGAGACTGTTCCTAAGAAAAACATACGTTTGCGACCAGCAATTTCCTTTATATATGGCCTAAACTCAACTGGTGTATTGGCTGTCCAGTCATATTCTTTTCTAGATTCCTTCACCTTTAGAGGCATCGCAGAAACTCCAGCATAACCTTGTTTTTTTGTCGCATGGTCATAGTAATATAACTTATCGGTACCGTCCGCAGGTACAAATACACTATAGGTTAAACTGGTACGTTCATCTCCTACTGGTTCTAACCCAAACCAATGATATAATCCGTTATACGCATCACTTTTGGAGTCTGAAAAATCGAAATCCGTTACAAAAGGTTGCTCATTTTGGTCTTTGGACAAATCTGGAATTTTAACGGCGGTCTGCATATTCCATGGTAAAGGATCACTAAAACCACCTAAGAATTTTAATGAACTCGCCTGAAGACGAGATACTTTTTCCGATAATGTATTTTGTCTTGTGAGGTACGGATGGTCCTTCATCTCCTCAGGACTAATAAAAGTGCCCTTACCAATCAAGATACGCTCTACATAATCATTGAAATCATGCTCCCCGTTATCTATTACCATAACACCACCGAATGTTGGGTAAGGAAAAAAGAAACCTTTCCATTTAATTAAACTAACAACCTGCACCCAACTACCAGTATCATTTTTCATGTAAAAGGTGTCTCCTGGTTCATAGTTAACAAACATCCATGGATTGAAACGCTGTACTACAGCGTTATAAGTGTTTCTACTGAACTTTAATGATTCGCCTATCGAGAACGTCACAGGAATTCTATTTTCATTAGAAAACCTTGGAAATGGTGTCGTACTAGAAACCGAAAATACTTCTTCGGTATTATCGCTTATTTGTTGTAGTGTGTACTGCTCAGAAGGCTGAATAGCCATGGTCCATTTATTCTCTCCGTCCACACGTACTAAATGCGGTAAGGAAACATCTAAAGTTTCTCCAACAGATTCGTTTGCCATGGAGAAGATGTTACGTAATGGCTGTATGCGTTCGTTTTGAGTTAATGGCAATTCGTCTATCTCCACTTTATTCATACTATTGAAAACGTTGTAGGTCTTCATATAATCATACATCTTGAAATGCCAACCAGCTACATACAATATCCCAAAAAAGACAAGTAATAAGGCTAGAATCCCTAATCGTTTGCCAGGACTTGCAGACCTTCTAAATTTCTTTAATCCAAAATATAAGATGACTGCACTTAATAGAATGATAAAAATAAATTTTCTTATAAACAGTAATCCTGGTTGATAATCATCTCTTAAAATGAATAATGCAATAAGCAATATTAAACCAACAACAATGACTATTGTTTTCTGCTTCCCTCCTTTTTGCCAGTATCTTTTTATCATTGAATATTTTTATTCATTCCCACGAAGGTGGGAATCTTATTAATTAATCTAAATTTAATTTGACACTCGAACTAAGACTTCTCGACTCCGCTCGAAGTGACAGATTTGTATAATTCTTCAATTAAAGCAATCCCTTATCCTTCAAGCGTTCACGAGCGCTTTTAGCATCTTCTTTAACGTCTTCAACAATTTCCTCAGCTTTCTCCTCAACAGCATCTGCAGTCGCTTCACCTTTAGCCTTTAAGTCTTCGATAAAATCTTTTCCTTTTTCTACAGTTTCATGGAATACATCCTCTATCGAATCTGATTTTTCATCAATAACTTCACCCGATTTAAAAACAAATGCCGCTACATAAGTCCCGACTAGTGTACCAACTATCATCGATGCAAACAATGATATAGTAGCTAAATCAATAGGAATTAAAAATCGTGTCACTACAATACCAATGAGAAACAGGGCTGTTATATATACAATTCTTAAAAGTAAAGACTGTTGATAGATAAAACCCTTTTTGTCCTCAGGTCTCATTTGTAACTCTTTACTATAGGCTAACTTATTTACAAAACGATAAATCCCATTACCATTGGATTCTCTCCAATAAAGTAAGACGCCGAATAAAATTGCTCCAATAAATGTGATGAGTTCTATGGTCATGGTTATTAAGTTTGAAGCTAGGAGAACGAAGCTCGAAGCTGTTAGTTTTTTTATTTGAAGCTAGGAGAACGAAGCTCGAAGCGATGTTATATTAATAAGTTTGCTTAAACTAAAATTCGTTACAGTTAAAGCTAAACAACTTTCTATTTTATTTTATTTCTGAATCCAATAATCATGTTCATCAAATTAAAACATTCTTCATAATATTTGTCAAAATCAGTATCTGATATATAATTTCTCCTTTTTGCTTTATGAATACAAGTTACGACTTCGGCTAAAGACCTAATAGCATATCCTAAAAATTTTCTAAACTCAGCAGGAGATTGTATAATTGAGCCTTCGGAAATATTTAACGCAATGGAATCTGATGCTCTTCTAATTTGCGATGAAAGATTAAATTTCTCTTTATCAGGAAACTTACTAGACAATATATCCATTTCATCACCCAAATTCATTGCGCGTTGCCAAATCAATAATTTTTCAAACTTAAACTTCATCTATTTTAGCTTACTACTCCAAACTTCTCGCTCCTGACTTCGAGCTTCCAACTTCCCTCACACTTTGTTACTAATATAATTGATTACCCAGTCTTTATAGGAGTCGTCCCAAGACTGATAAGTCGTGTAAAACTCTTCCTTGTCATACCAATACAGATGTAATGGATCATAAGGTGATATATTGACCAATAGTTTCCAGATTAAGTCCTGATGCTTAGCGATGAGAGAAGAATGCGGCTCATGCAAAGCGATAAACATATTATCATCAATCATATCTGCAATCTTAAACTCATTACTCACCTCTAATTTTTCCAAATAGCGTTCAACGCCCATAATCCTCTTACGGTCTTCGATATCGATTTTGTTTAGATAGGCTCTAAAAAGCATACTATCATCCAAAATATCATTTATCGGGTTCTGAGTGTTTTTAAGAGATTTTGCAAAAACATATTTTTTAATGCGTTCGTAGCGTTCAGTTTTTACAACATCCTCTAGGTCGCATGTAATAATTACATGATCTCGCAACTTATCTAATAGCTGTGTCTGTTCAATATGATATATCAGGACATCGTGTGTAGTATCTTTGATAGCTTCTTTATACCATTTCTCGTCTTCGAATACTACTATTGGGGTAATAAAGTCTCGTAATACATATACACCCCCAAAAGCCCTTGTGTAAAAAGAATCGGTCGTAAATTGTAGCTCATCTAAGTCTAAATCTCTATCCCTAAGATCTCCATATTTTCTTGCCATACCAAGCAATTGCATATGAATATCCTCATTAATAAAGTTACTTCCTTCTTTAAAAGTTTCGATTAACTCTAATTGCTTTAATTTGACTTTATCTAAATCATTAATCAATCGGAAGCCAATGTTAATGGTTTTATACTTTAATACATCGAGAGGCTCATAAAATGCATCTATATATTGATCCAAGTCTACGCAGATAGCACAGTCACGGGTAATATCATTTATCTTATCGCCATGTACTTTGAATATTTCTCTCATGATATCTCTATCGAATGAATGAAATGGTACATAAACGGGTTTATTTTTTTGTTGAGGCGTAATAATAATGGCATGTGGATTTGCATCACCATTATTAAGATAATGTGGATTCTTTCTTTTTTCAGCTATTTCAGGGCTCCAGCCAATGCCATCAATAGAAAAGGATTTCAATTTAGTTGGCGCAAAACCCAGTAAGGTCAAACATTGATTATAACGTTCAACAAGTTTACCACTGATTGACAGTAGTTCGCTTCTGTATAAGTTTGCGTCTATTAGTTTTTTCATACTAATTAAAAATCCAATTAACTATTGTAACAAAACCTACTACTATACACCCTATTATTGAAATTAATGTGAGTATTGCAATCACACCAGTTATCCTACTCTTAAGGGTTTCTTTTATTGGTTTCTTTTTCTCTAAATCGATTCTTTTTTTAAATACTGGGTTGATATATGGGAGTATAAATTCATCATCTACATACCAATCTCCAGTTTTTATTTTTACATTCTTCTCATTTTCTTTATGTTCTGAATCGAATTTAAACTCTTTAGTAGCTCTAAGTAATTCTTTTGCATAAGTTATAATTCCGTCTTTATTTGCCCTTATGCATCCATAATCAGGCATTTCATCATAATCAAATTCAAAGAAAGCGTTTTTATCAGAACTATTCTGTTCTAAAACTTGTATCACTTTATTTAATTCTTCTTCTTTCATTTTAATAAGGATTCCACGCTAAACGCAGAATGACAAATAATTATAATTTATATCAGTTTATTTATTTGCGCATATTGCAACAAAATAATTGTTTTTGCATCTTCAATATGTCCAGATTCTATCAGGCTTAAAGCTTTTTTAAAAGAGATTTCAATCACTTCAATATCTTCTGTTTCTGTTTCAACGCCTCCTCCTTCACTTACTTTCATCTTTGCATCGTATTCAGCAACGAAAAAGAACAGTTTTTCTGTGACAGAACCCGGGGACATATACATTTCGAAGACCTTTCGGACATTATTAATACGATATCCTGTTTCTTCTTCCGTTTCCTTTCTTATACAGTCTTCAGGATTATCATCATCTAATAATCCAGCACATACTTCTATCATATAACCATCTTCATTGCCATTCACATAAGTTGGCATTCTAAATTGTTTAGTAAGAATAACACTTTGCTTTTCTGTATTATATAATAAAATTGCAGCACCATTACCCCTATCATAAGCTTCGCGCTCTTGCCTTACCCATTCACCATTATTGGTTTTAAAATCATAACTGAACTTATTTAAGGTATACCAATTATCAGACAGAAGTTCTTTTTCTATATTTTTTATCCTATTATTTGCCATCAAATTGCTCCCTAGCTTCTAATTCAATATTTAACTGATTGATTCTAGCATCTACCTTACGCTTGAAGTCGGTATCGGCAATGGTTGCTACATTATCTAAGTAACGCACCACCTCTTGTCGTCTTATTTCTGAAAAATCAAGACCTTTCATGTTTGCACGCATCAGTTCTTGCAACATATTAAATTTGGTCTCATAATCCTTCTTAAAATACAATTCT
>CALDUJ010000182.1 GCA_937923735.1 uncultured Flavobacteriaceae bacterium
GGAAATAACATAAATATCATCTGAGAATTTCTCGAAAAATTCTTTATTAGATTCAATAGACTTGGATATTTTTTGTCTCAGTTCTTTTACCAGACCATCTAAGTCATCTTTATGAGCTTTTAAAAGTTTGATGCGGCGTTCTAATGATTCGGTGAAAGAAATGTCACCATCAATTCCCAAATTCGTGATTTCTTGAATTTCATCAATCACTTCTTTTTTGTTTGATTTTCCTTCAAGAGTCATTTCTGCCAATACATCTAATGCCTCAACTCTTGTTAAGGTACTATCAAAATCGAATACATATTTTCTGCTCACAAATTCTATTTATGGGATAAGGCATAAAAATAAATATAAATTACGATGAATAATTATTTTGAATTAAAATTTGCAAGTGATTTAAGTAATCTTTGATATAATTATGAAATTGATTTTTTGAAGCAAAAAAACTGAAGATTTCACATTTTATTTTTTCAATCAATCGAGTAAATATTTCACAAAATTTAATTATTCGTCCAGAAATATTGCAAATCAGGGTCAATAGCAAAACCTGAACGTTCATATAACTTTTGCGCAGGATTATCTTTTGCCGTTTGTAGTCCTAGACCTTTATAATTCAGGTTTATACATAACTCTTTAGCTTTATTAATTAGTGCCTCACCAACGCCTTCGCCACGGTAATCAGCATCTACATATAAATCATTCAGAATAAACATAGGTTCCATTGTTACAGATGAAAACAAAGGATAGAGTTGTGTGAAACCGATAGCCTTATCTTCTTTTAGTGCCAGATAAATAATTGACTCCTTATTTTTTAAACGCTCATGCAAAAAAGCCTTGCTGGTCTCAAGATTAGATGCTTGCTTGTAAAATACGCGATAGGCATCAAATAGTGGTGCTATCATGTTTAAGTGCTCGATATGTGCTTTGATTATGGTCATAAAAAAATCCGTAAAGTCTAAATTTACGGATTTTTCTCTTCGCAGATTGATTATGCTAACTCGTAGCTTTTTGCTTATTTAATTCGTCTTGCAAACGACGCATTACTTTTTGTTCACGCTCCAAAGCACGTTTTCTGTGCTCTTCGAATTCTTCTTCTGTTTCTGCTAGTTGTTTTTTGGCGTTCCTTGTTATAGCGTTACTATTATTAAATCTATATATGAAGAATAATAACATAGCTAAAAGCCCTCCAATAATGGACCACATTAATACATTATAACCAGTTTTGCTCATTTGAATTCCGAATAAAGACATACTATCTTTTTCCAGATTGGTAGCGTCTAATGTACCTTTCGTGTCTGCTAAATTGGTTTTTAAAACGTTAATCTCATTACTCTGATTATTAACTATCTGTTTTGTATCTGCTAGTTGTTTATGTACAGCTTTAAGCGAATCAATAGTATGTGATTTCAGTGTATATAGCCAATTTTTCTTAACAACCTTATATTCTTGATAATTGTTCGATTTCCTGATGACGTATTCAAATTGACTATCTATAGTACCACTATTTAATGAAAGTTTATCGGTTTCAGTTTTGGTTTGAGCAGTTAAGAAAGAGAATGATAATAGTAAGGTAAATGCAATGATGTGTTTTGAATACTTCATTTGGGTCAGTTTATTATGGTTTGGTTTTAGCAAAATAACGAATTTATAAGCAATCTATTATAGATTATAGCATAACAATTTTAGCCTCATAAAAACTATGAGGCTAAATTATATACGCTAAAAACAAGCTTTTTAGATGTTAATTGTACTTAATTCTGTAATATTTTGAATGTCGTTATTATCTAACTGATATTGATACAATCCACTAGTGCCAATTAATATAAGTAGGTCTTCTTGTATGATAACATCAAATGCACTCTTATTAATAGAATTCACTAATACGGTTTCTTCTGGATTGGACACATCAAAGATCTTGACTTCATCATCGCATACAAAAAGATAATCGCCATAAAGGCTTAATCCTTTGGGGCCGATAAGATTTCTTCGTGAAATAAAAACAGGTTGTGTCGTATCTGTTACATCATAAATTTCTAAAGCACTAATAGTGCCTCCACAACCAATACCAGCATCTAAAGTAACATATGCATGAGTATCGTTTGCCACAACAGGGTCGCAAGCGGTAAAATGCTGAACTGATGATAGTTGATTAGGTAGTTCTGGATTTACTGTGTCATAAATAAACATACCGTTGCGAGAACCTACATACAAGTAGTTTTTATATGCAAATAACGTTTCAATGTCAAAACCAATAAATACAGTATTTACTTGTACAGGATTTGTTGGGTCTACGATATTAAAAACATCTAACTCATTAGTATCTACAGTATATAGATAATCTCCTAATATGGTAAATCTTGCTAGAGAGCCTCCTTGTCCAGTATCTGAAGCGAATTCTTGGTTACCTGAATCGCTGTCCGAATCACAAGCTATTAGTATAACTGCTAATATTATATATATTTTTTTTTTCATGTCTTTTAACTTAATTGATTAATGTCCAGTCTACAACTACTTCATTCTCTTCCAGATTAGGGTAAAATTGATCTGGCGATAACATTACTGGAAAAACATTCCTGATTCTTTTGGTGACTTCTATTTCAGAGAAATCTGAATTAAACGTTACAGCAATTAAGTCAACGGCATTATTAAAGTATAGCACGTTTCCTTTAATTGATATATCCGAGGATCCCAATACTTTTAAAAATTTAATTTTTTCTGGGCTAGAAGGATCGGAATTATCATACACATGAAATCCTTTGTTAGGTTCATTGATAATCAGGTAATTGTCTTTAACGTAGATTTTACCAGTTTCTGCGAGTGCTTGATTCGCCACTAATTGAGTGGATGTTTCAAAATCATCCCTCTCCATGATAACTGGTTCGTAAGCGGAGGATTCAAAAGGTAGAACTGTATTTCCGCCATCGTCATCATTTACATCCCAAATACAGGACGTAAATAGCATTGTTATAGCAAAAAATGCTACTAGGTTTATTTTTTTCATCTGTTTAAATTTTATTGTTTTTTATCTGTCAGATGTAATTTGCCATTAAACATTTCGGTAGATACAAAGAATTGTTATGGCTCATTTCATAGGATTAGTTTTTTAATAAGATGAGGGTTATTGAAAATGGTTGCGCCTACAACAAAAAAAATCCCGCATTACTATGCAGGATTTCAATATGAGAGTTTGAAGCTACTAGTAATATGTGTAACGTCTTACTTTAGAAATATATTTGGCCAAACGAATAACCTGATGACTATAGCCATACTCGTTATCATACCAGATGTAGAGCAAAATCCCTTTACCATCTGGCCTCACTATCGTTGCTTTACTGTCATAAATTGAAGGTTGTAAACTACCAACAATATCACTTGAGACTAATTCATCGCTCAGCTCGTACTTAATTTGTTCTACTAAGTCACCTTCTAATGCATACTTTTTCATTACAGTATTAATACCTTCAACCGTAGTTGGATTCTTTAGCTCAAGATTTAAAATAGCGAGTGAGCCATTTGGTACTGGGACACGAATTGCATTGGAAGTTAATTTTCCTTCTAAAGCTGGTAATGCCTTAGCAACGGCACTTCCTGCTCCAGTTTCAGTGATTACCATATTTAATGCAGCGGCACGTCCGCGTCTGTATTTTTTATGCATATTATCAACCAAGTTTTGGTCATTCGTATATGCGTGTATTGTTTCTAAGTGTCCGCTTTTAACACCATACGTATCTTCTATAACTTTTAAAATCGGCGTAATGGCATTCGTTGTACAAGAGGCAGCAGAGAATATATCAATCTTATCTGGATTGTTCTCTAAATGATTAACACCATGAACAATATTTGGAACACCTTTACCAGGAGCGGTTAGTAAAACTTTGTCAACGCCTTTAGAAGCTAGATGTCTTGAAAGTGCTTCTTTATCTCTAAACGCACCTGTATTGTCAATTACCAGAGCATTATTGATTCCGTATTTGGTATAATCAATATCTTCTGGAGCATTAGCCGAAATCATCTTAACAGTTGTACCGTTTATAATAAGCGCACTGTTTTTTGCATCTGGAATCACAGTACCAGAGAAATCACCGTGTACAGAATCATTTTGAAGCAATGAAGCACGTTTTTCTAGAACGGTTGTATCTATTTTACCACGGGTTACAATAGCTCTCAAACGCATTTGACTTCCCTTTCCAGTTCTGGCCATTAGCTCTCTAGCGAGTAACCTACCAATTCTTCCAAAACCATATAGAACAACATCTTTCGGAGTTATGGATTCATTTTTACTAGCATCTTTCAACTTATCTACAACAAATGCTTTGGCATTATTGTATTTATCGTCTTCTAGATGATATTCGTAAGTCAGTTTTCCGATATCCAGTTTAGCAGGTGGAATATCCAATGTTTTAATAGCCTGAGCAATCTCAACAGAATCAAAAATTGAGATAGGCTTCTGAACAAATTCACCAGCATATTCATGCAGGTTTAAAATGTCACTAACGTTTTTATCAATTAACTGGTTTCTGAAAAGTACTAACTCGACAGATTTGTCATACCAAAGGTCACTTACTGTTTTGATGAATTCTACAGTAGCGCGTCTACGGTCTGCTTGAAAGGCTAATTCTTTTTCATAAGTTTCGTTAAAACTCATTTGATGTTGTTTTTAGTCCCGAGGATTCGGGAGAAATTTTGCGCAAAAGTACCATATTTCAAACGTTTAAGTAAACAATTTTAACAAAAAAATAAAACCCTCTTGAATTCATTAATCCAAGAGGGTTTTATATTAATTTAATGCTTTCTATTTAAAGATAAAACGTTCTTTTTGCCCACGTCTATTTATGACACCTATTTTGTAAATACTATTTTCTAATCCGTTTTTAATATTCTCTTTCTTGAACTTCAAGATGTCATCTATATTTTTAATTGGTTCGTCATTAATGTGCGTTATTATATAACCATTTTGAAGACCTAACTTTTCAAACCATTCTCTATTTGTGGTTTTATAGACATAAGCTCCTCCAGATATTCCGTAAGCTTTTTTAGCTTTACTTGGTATCTCTCTTAATTCAAGTCCCATAAAATCTACTTTCTCAACATCACGTTTCGATAACTTTACAGGAATAATTTTTTCATTTCCACGTCTTATAATAGTGACTTTAATCACGTCGTTTGGACGTTTGGCATTGAGAAACCCACTCATATCAGCAAATTTGTTGATTTTTACATTATCTAGTTTTTTAATGATATCTCCACTTCTAATACCAGCCTCTGCAGCTCCAGAACTCTCTGTTACATCATCAACATAAAAGCCTTCGGTTTCTGCGATGCCTACCTTTTTGGCATATTCGCTATTAAGTGAGCCTCCTATAACACCAAGTATACCATTTTGCACATTTCCATACTCCAATATGTCACCAACCACTTTACTTGCGATATTACTAGGTACAGCAAATGAATACCCGATATATGAACCCGTTTGAGACGTTATTGCGGTGTTAATGCCTATAAGTTGTCCACTTGAATTTACTAGAGCGCCTCCAGAATTTCCTGGATTAACAGCAGCATCTGTTTGAATAAAGGACTGAAAGCTCTGCCCAGATAAGTCTCTAGATTTAGCACTAATAATTCCTGCCGTTACCGTTGATGTTAAGTTGAAGGGGTTGCCAACCGCCAACACCCATTCACCAATTTTAGCATTATCTGAGTTTCCAAAAGCGACAAAATCCAAATCTTCTTCAGCTTCAATCTTTAAAAGTGCAATATCTGTCTTTGGATCTGTACCAATAACAACAGCATCAAATGTTTTGTTATCATTAGTGGTAACACTAAGAGAATGGGATCCTTCAATCACATGGTTATTGGTAACGATGTAGCCATCGGGAGAAATAATAACTCCAGAACCGGAACCAACTTGGGCACGTTGCGACGAACCACGTCCAAAAATAAGGTCTTGCATGGTTACTTGGTTATTTATAGTAGTATTCTTAACGTGTACCACGGCATGTACTGTCTTTTCTGCTGCTTGTGTAAAATCCATTGCTTCAGAGGATAGTAATGCATTAGTAGTTTTTAGATTAGTTGGCACAAATACAGGAGTTTCGTCCTGAGATTCAACCACCACTTGAGGTTCTTTTTCTAAAAATGTTTTATAGGCGCCTAAAGTTATTGCGCCTCCTATCGCTGAAACCAAAACTAAAGTCAAAATCTTTTTCATATTCATAATTATTAAGTTTAGATTAATTGGATAACGATTAAAATTAAATATTTATTGAATTACCTTTTTAACTTTAACGTGTATTTAACAACACTTTTACTTCTTAATATTTTTATCTTTACACTTAGATATGATGTACACATTTTATAAATATCAAGGAACTGGAAACGACTTTATCATGATTGATAATCGTCAGGGTATTTTCAACAAGAATAATACCAAATTAATATCTTTTTTATGTGACAGACGTTTTGGCATTGGGGCAGACGGTTTAATCTTATTAGAGAACCATGATACCTACGATTTTAAAATGATATATTTTAACTCTGATGGTAATGAAAGTAGTATGTGCGGTAATGGTGGTCGTTGTATTGCTAGTTTTGCGCAATTTTTAAATGTTGTAGAAAACAAATGCACTTTTGAAGCTATCGACGGGATGCATAAAGCTATTTTACATGATGACCAAGTGAGTTTATTGATGCAAGATGTCTCGGGTATTGAGAATCATGGAAGTCATTTATTTTTAAACACTGGATCTCCTCATCATGTGCAATTAGAATCTATGCTAAAGGATTTAGATATTAAGGAAGAAGGCGCAAAAATTCGTTATGGTAAACCATATAATGAAGTAGGGACGAATGTTAATTTTGTAAAGAAGTTATCTGATAATAGCTTTGCAATCCGTACCTATGAACGTGGAGTAGAAGATGAAACTTTGTCATGTGGCACTGGAGTTACAGCTGTTGCATTGGCTATGAATTACATTGGGGAGACTGAAAAGAATTTGGTGCAGCTAGAGACAGAGGGAGGTAGGCTAGAAGTTGCGTTTAAAAAATCCGAAAATGGATTTGAAGATATTTGGCTAAAAGGACCGGCTAAACAAGTTTTTAAAGGTGAAATAGAATGGTAACTCTAGAAGGTGAGCATATTTATTTGAGAGCTTTGGAACCCGAAGATCTAGACTTTATTTATGAAATTGAAAATGATGAATCTATCTGGGAGCTAAGTAATACCCAAACACCTTATTCTAAATTTCTTATAAAACAATATCTCGATCATTCTCACAAAGACATTTACGAAGTTAAACAGTTACGATTGGTAATCTCTAGTAAAGATGATAATGCTTTAGGCATGATAGACCTTTTTGATTTCGATTTTAAAAACAAAAGAGCTGGCATAGGTATTTTGGTTAAAAACGAAAAAGAAAGAAATAAAGGTATTGGGACTGAAGCTCTAATGCTTTTAGTGAACTATAGCTTTAAGAGATTGAATTTGCATCAGTTATATTGTCATATTTCTGAGAACAATAAAGCGAGTATATCCTTGTTTACAAAACAAGGTTTTAAAAAAGTGGGCTTAAAGAAAGACTGGAACCTGGTAGATGGCCATTACCAAAGTGAATTTATGTATCAACTAATTAAAGATTAAATGTATTTTAAAAAGATTCTTTTGGCAATCGCCTTGATTGGACTTGTTGTAGCGGCTTATTTCGCTTACTTTGTTTACACCGCTATGTTGTCTCCAAATACAGCTTTTCAAAATGAAGAAGCATACATCTATATACCTACGGGAGCAAAATATCAAGAAGTAAGAGCAGATTTAGAACCACTTTTAAAGAATATAGATAAGTTTGATGCGCTAGCTGAAAGAAAAAAGTATACCACTAATGTAAAACCTGGTCGTTACGCAATTAAGAAAGATATGAGTAATAACGACATTATCAATTCTATAAGAAGCAATAATCTCCCTATAAAGGTGTCTTTTAATAATCAAGAAACTGTCATGGACTTAGCTGGTAGAATTGCCGCTCAAATCGAAGCAGATAGCTCTTCTCTTTACAAGGCAATGACAGATTCTGAATTCTTGAAAAAACAAAATTTAAACCAAGAAACTGCAATTAGTATGTACGTCCCTAATAGTTATGAATTTTTCTGGAATACATCTTCGGAAAAATTCAGAAACCGGATGTTAAATGAGTACAATAAATTTTGGACTGAGAAGCGCTTAACCAAGGCCAAAAATTTAAATCTTTCAGAAGAAGAAGTAATAACCCTAGCATCAATCGTACAAAAAGAAACTGCCAAAGTAGACGAGCGACCTCGAGTAGCAGGTGTTTATCTCAATAGATTAAAAAGAGGTATGCCCCTTCAGGCAGATCCTACAGTTATATACGCTATCAAAAAAGCTTCGGGAGATTTTAATCAAGTTATCAAACGTGTGCTTTATAAGGATTTAGAGATGAACTCTCCTTACAACACCTATAAAAACAGAGGATTGCCACCAGGACCGATTGCAATGCCAGACGTATCTTCAATAGATGCTGTTCTAAACTATGAAAAGCACGATTATATATATTTTGTAGCTAATGTTAAGAATTTTGGCTATCATAAATTCGCTAAAACACTAGCACAACACAATCGAAACAAGCAAGAATACGTCCGCTGGATTAATAAACAAGGTATAAACAGATAATTTTGATGGCCCCAAAACATTTTGTCGCTCATCTTTTAATTACCTTATCGTTTGTCTCAGGTTTTTCGCAATCTGGATTAAACGATTTTCTGAAACCTTCTGATACTCTAAATACATCTAGGCGCAATGCGGTAATTATTACTGAAACATCATTAGCTGGTTTAACACTTATTGGTTTAGATCAATTATGGTATAGCGATTTTGAACGTTCTAAATTCCGAACAATTAATGATAATGATGAATGGCTCCAAATGGATAAGTTGGGACATGTAATGACTTCTTATTATGTAGGTAAAGTAGGAGCAGATGTTCTTAATTGGAGCGGTGTGAGTGAGAAGAATCAGTTAATATACGGTGCTACCTTGGGGTTTACATTCCTGACTGCTGTTGAGGTGTTTGATGGGTTTTCTGAAGAATGGGGTTTTTCTTGGGGCGATATGCTAGCTAACGCTTCTGGAACTGGATTGTATGTGGGTCAGGAATTGCTCTGGCAAGAACAACGAGTTGTTTTAAAATATTCGTTTCATCAAACTAGATATGCCAATGTGCGTCCAGAAAAATTAGGAGATGACTTTCTTCAAGAAGCTTTAAAAGATTATAATGGGCAGACTTATTGGTTAAGTGCTAACATACATTCTTTTTTTAGAGAGAGTAAAATACCTAAATGGTTGAATGTTGCAGTTGGTTATGGAGCTGATGGTATGTTGACTGGTAATTACGAAGCCCTTGACAGGGCTCTTTTTCCTAATCAAAACCGTATGCGCCAATATTATCTGAGTTTGGATATTGACTTATCAAGATTGAAAACGGATTCTAGATTTTTAAAAACAGTGTTTAATGTTATTAATTTTATAAAAATACCAGCTCCAACATTAGAAATTAACAGTAAAGGGAAGCTAAGATTTTATCCTTTGTACTTTTAACGTTTATTAACATACTGGTTTACAGTTTATAGCAAAAAAGCTTATCTTTGCCGAAAATTTTAGTTACTGGCATAATTTGTGCCTTTAGTACTCTAAATTTGTAAAATGAAAAAGAGTTTAATAAGTCAATTATCAGTTCTGTTTGTAGTATCTGGACTTCTATATTTTTCACTTTTCAGAGGCTCATCCATAGACTCAAACCTAAACAGAGAGTTTGTTCATAACGCCAACTTTTCTGAGAATGATACTTTCAGCCAATCTGGTGATGAAAGCTTCATGACGTTCTCCATGGATTTAGGAAAATCTTATGTAGGCTTTAAAGAAGCACTTGCTTTTAAAGAATCTCAGGGAAATTATTTTAGAGTGAATGACTTTGGTTATCTGGGTAAATACCAATTTGGTAAGGAGACGTTGAAACTTATTGGGGTATACACACCAAATCAATTTTTATATAATCCCGAGTTACAAGAAAAAGCGTTTATGGCTAACATGGAACGCAACAAATGGGTGCTACGAAGAGATATTGAACGTTTTGTTGGAAAAAAAATCAACGGAATAATAGTTACTGAATCTGGAATTTTAGCCGCAGCGCATTTAGCAGGTCCCGGAAGCGTAAAGAAATATTTAAGAAGTTATGGTCAAAATGGGTTTGCCGATGCATTTGGGACTTCTGTTTGTACCTACATGAAGAAGTTTTCTGGTTACGATACATCATTTATAAAACCAAATAAAAAGGCTAGAGTTTCTAAAGTGTAATCTAGTCTTTATGAATTATAAATAGTGTAGGTCTTTTGTGAAGATCTACACTATTTTTTTTCCATTCTCCAATGGTTTGTGTTTTAATTAATTCTGTAGGCAGTGTAATATCACAAGCTACGCATAAGCGGGTGTTGGGGTGTAAAGCCAATAATGCATCTTCCATTAGTTTATTGTTTCTGTAAGGTGTCTCAATAAATAACTGCGATTGGTTTTTTTCGTAAGAATGTCTCTCTAGATCTCTGAGTACACTTTTTCTGTCTTTTTTATCAATAGGTAAGTAACCGTTAAAGGCAAAATTCTGGCCATTCATGCCTGAACTCATAAGCGCCATCAAAATAGAGGAAGGGCCAACTAACGGGACTACTCTTATATCTATTTCATGTGCTATCTTAACAACATCGGCACCAGGGTCAGCAATACCAGGACATCCGGCTTCAGACATCAAGCCGACAGATTTCCCTTCTAAACATGCAGATAAAAAACTAGGCAATTCACTAGGCTCAGTATACTTGTTTATGAGATTGATATTCAGCTTAGGCTGTGATTTTTTGGCACTTACTTTTTTAATAAAACGGCGTGCTGTTTTTTCGTTTTCAACAATATAATCATCTACAAGCTCGATAATTTTCTTCACTGAAATCGGCAATACTTCAAGAGGTGCATTATCACCTAAAGTTGTAGGAATTAAGTAAAGATTACCTTTTGGATTTTGCATTCTTAAAATTAGGAAAGTTTTTCAACAAAAGAGTCACATGCTTTGTCTAACATGGT
Organism: uncultured Flavobacteriaceae bacterium; assembly: GCA_937923735.1. Classification (GTDB taxonomy): domain Bacteria; phylum Bacteroidota; class Bacteroidia; order Flavobacteriales; family Flavobacteriaceae; genus JABABD01. The sequence goes on from CALDUJ010000182.1 coordinate 11,134, forward strand.
GTATACATAATCAAACCCACTATTACCACCATAATAAGGGTCTGGCACTTCAATGTTTTCATTGGGATGAACTAAATCCATTATTAATGATACCTTAGACATATCCTCTGGATTTCTAGCGAGCTTAACAACATTTTCAAAGTTAGATGTATCCATAACGAAAATGTAGTCAAATCTATCAAAATCTTCGACAGAGAATTTTCTGCATTTTTGATTAGATATATCCAATCCGTTTTTTCTGGCAACAGCAATAGATCTAGGGTCTGGAGCATTGCCAATATGATACCCAGCCGTTCCAGCAGAATCTACTTGGGAAACATCTTCAGTAAGTTTAGACTTCATAATGCCTTCTGCCAATGGAGAACGACAAATGTTTCCAAGGCAAACCATTAATACTTTAGTCATGATTGAATTTTATAGAGACAATTTTTTCGAAAGATCTTCGACGTACTTTCTAAATTGTTTATCTGTACTTGCTAAGTTGTCTACTGTTTTGCATGCGTGAAGTACAGTAGCATGGTCGCGTTGACCTATTTGAGAACCTATACTGGCTAGGGACGCTTTTGTAAATTTTTTGGCAAAGAACATGGCTAATTGTCTGGCTTGTACGATATGTCTTTTTCTAGTTTTAGATTGAAGTGTATCTACATCCATTTGGAAGTAATCTGATACCACTTTTTGAATATAATCTATGGAAACCTCTCTTTTGGTGTTCTTTACAAACTTCTCAACTATTTGCTTTGCAAGATCGATGGTGATTTCCTTCTTGTTGAAAGAGGATTGTGCAATTAAAGATATAATAGCACCTTCTAATTCACGTACGTTGGTCTTAATATTCTTAGCAACATAATCTATAATATCATCTGGCATTTCCACACCATCACGATACAATTTGTTTTTAAGTATGGATACGCGAGTTTCAAAATCTGGGCTTTGTAGCTCAGCAGATAAGCCCCATTTAAAACGAGACAATAAGCGTTGCTCAATATCTTGCATGTCAACAGGCGCCTTATCGCTCGTTAATATAACTTGCTTTCCGTTTTGATGTAAGTGGTTGAATATGTGGAAGAATACATCCTGTGTCCCAGATTTACCAGATAAAAATTGGACATCATCAATAATAAGGATATCTATTATCTGATAAAAATGAATAAAATCATTACGATTGTTCTTCTTTACAGAGTCTATATACTGTTGTGTGAATTTTTCTGCAGAGATATATAAAACCGTTTTTTCAGGATACTTATCTTTTATGTCTACACCAATAGCATGTGCTAAGTGGGTTTTCCCTAATCCAACGCCACCAAAAATAAGTAAGGGATTAAACGATGTGCCTCCTGGTTTCGCTGCAACTGCTAATCCTGCATTCCTGGCTAGTCTATTAGAATCTCCTTCTAAGAAATTTTCAAAACTATAATTAGGATTAAGCTGAGATTCAATCTTTACATTTCTAATACCAGGAATCACAAAAGGATTTTTTAGCTCTGGATTCTTGTTATTGAAAGGGATATCTACATCTTGAGGTTTTACACCAGCTCTGTTAGAGCTTGGAATTTTTTCCGTAAATGGTTGTCTGTTACCATAAGTATTCTCCATCTTAATGACGTAAACCAATTTGGCGTCTTCACCCAATTCTCTTGTAAGGGAAACTTTAAGGATTTTAACATAGTGTTCTTCAAGCCACTCATAGAAGAATTTGCTTGGCACTTGTATGCTAAGGGCATTATCTGTTAGCTTTACTGCTGTAATTGGTTCGAACCAAGTTTTGAAGGCTTGGGGCTGAATATTATCCTTTATAAAAGAGAGACAATTATTCCAGACCGATTGCGCAGTAATACTCATTATTAATTCTTATGATTATCTAGTTAGTTAGTTTGGCAAAAAAAAGAGAAATCCGAGTTTCTCTTGGTTGCGTTTCTTGCATGACAAATATGTGAACAAAATTCTAAAAAAAAAAATGAAATTTGATTGAATTTTAAGAATTTTTTTCTCATGTTTAATTATGGATGAATGTACAAAATATTTTTCTAAAACCGAATTTAAAAACATATGAAATCAAACGAAATTAAGATTCGTATTAGATATGGTGAAACTGATCAAATGGGAATTGTGTATCATGGCAATTACGCACAGTATCTCGAAATGGGACGAATTGAATGGTTAAGAAGTCTAGGGATTTCATATAAAAAAATGGAGGAAGATGGTATTATGCTTCCTGTAGTTTCCTTAAGTTTAAATTTCAAGAAGTCAGCACGTTATGATGACCTAATTAACGTAAAAACACAACTCAAGAAAATACCTACTGCAAAGATTGAATTTGTCTATGAGATTACAAACGAAAAAGGTGAGATTTTAACTACAGCAAATACAGTTTTAGCTTTTATAGATATGAAAACCAATAGACCAATGAGAGCTCCTAAATTTGTACTTGACAAGCTTTAGTTTTTTAATCTATATTTTTACTGTTATGTTATGTAGTGACTTTAACTGTCTGAAAATCAAATCAAAATCTTTTAAACGCACTTCAATTGTTAGTTTGCAATTCAAATGCATTTCCTGATTAATGATTTTTAAATTCTTTTCTTTGATAACCCGCATCACTTTATTGAGATGATCGTATGAACAAGAAACTTGAATATGTTTATTAATAGTTTTTTCTTTAATATTAGAGGCCTCCAGAGCCATTTGGGCTGTAGTTTTATAAGCGTTTATTAATCCACCAACCCCAAGTTTAGTGCCTCCAAAATAACGAACCACAACAATTAAAATATTAGTTACTTCAAAAGATTGTATTTGCCCATAAATAGGCATGCCTGCACTATTATTAGGTTCACCGTCATCATTGGCACGATACGTAATCGTTTCTGTGCCTAGCTGATAAGCGTAACAAAAATGCCCTGCTGTATGGTGTTGTTTCTTTAATGTATCTATATGAATCTTAACATCATCGGTAGAAGAAATAGGAAAAGCATACGAGAAGAATTTACTATTTCGGTCTTTATACAGAACTTCTTCAGAGGGTTTTAGTATGGTTTTGTATACATCCTTTTCCATAAAATCTATCTATTAGTGTTTTGATAGATTTTAAGATGATTTTTTAAGATGTGTTCTTCAGAAATTAAGTGACCAGAAAGTTTTGGAGCAATTACGCCATTTTTTAAAAAAACATCTCCAGTAAAGATGCGAGCTTCGTCCCAAAGGTTTTCATTTATAAAGGTTTGAAGTGTTTGCGCGCCTCCTTCAATAATAACAGATTGAATGTTTTTTTCATGAAGAACACTGCATATTTGACTAACTATTGGCTTATCGAAATCTATGATGTCTTCAGAAATGGTGATTGTTTCAGATAAATCATTAAAAACCTGTTGTTTTTTTGAAAGCTTATTAATTCTATCAATAACGACTCTAATTGGGTTGTTGCCTTTCCAATCGCGCGCTGTTAAACTAGGATTGTCTTCCAAAACCGTATTGGTGCCTACCAAAATAGCATGCTCTTCGGTTCGCCATTTATGGACTAACTGACGAGAATACTCGTTCGAAAGCCAAACAGGTTTTTTCTCGTCTTTAGTTTTTGGAGCAATAAATCCATCTTGGGATTCTGCCCATTTTAATATAATGTAAGGACGTTTCTTGTTGTGAAAGCTTAGAAATCGCTTATGATGTTTTTTACATTCTTTCTCTAAAACTCCTACAGTTACTTTGCAACCAGCGTCTTTTAGTTTCTGAACCCCTTTTCCAGACACTTTGTTATTCGAATCCACAGTACCAATATATACTTCAGGTATTTTATGTTCAATTATTAAATCGGAGCACGGTGGTGTTTTTCCGTGATGGGAACAAGGTTCTAAGGTTACATATAAAGATGCGTTACTTAAAAGTGATTTGTCTTTAACCGAATTAATAGCGTTTACTTCTGCATGAGAGCCACCATAAGGACTCGTAAAACCCTCGCCAATTATGGTATTTTTATACACGATAACAGCACCAACTGATGGGTTTGGTCTTGTTGTGCCAATACCATAAGACGCCAATTCTAGGCATCTTTGCATGTATGTTTCGTGCTTGGTCACTATTAAAGTTTGATTTTTACTTTTTCTGTTCTATCTACTTTATAGACATGAGAAAAACCAAACACTTTATATTTAATATCTCCTTTATATTGTACTTCTAGGCTTTTGTTAAGCAAACTTCCTAAAAGTCCGCTTAGGTTTTTGTTACTAAAAAGACTGTCTGTCGAAACTCTAGCCTTTAACGGAATAGAGAATTCTTTTTTAGCGGGCACTTTAAAGCTTTCTGATGATACATGTCCCATTTCATTCCCGTTCACAAAGACCTGTATGCCTTCAGTTTGTAATTCGCCACCAACGTTATTGTGATTCATAAAATAGGCATCTGCAGCTAATGTAACATGCTCTCGTGTAGATTCAAGAACTTCAATATTTTCAACTCTCAGGAATTCTGGTTTTTCATTCACTTTGCAACTAAAAACTGAAAGCAATATGATGGATAATAAAATTGTTTTCTTCATTTTAAGAACTATATAATTAGCGTATCTTCACATTCACAAAAATAACTATTAAAAGAGTAATGATACCATGACTATTCGCGAAATAAAGGAAGACGATAATTCTGCCATCGAATCCATTATCAAAGCAACACTTCCTGAATTTGGACTGCCCACAGTTGGTACTGCTTACGAGGATATTGAAACTACTCGAATGTTTGAGTCTTATCAAGGAAATAAGGAAGTGTATTATATTCTTGAGGATAACGGAAAGGTAGTTGGTGGCGGTGGCATAAAAAAACTAGCTAATACAGAAGATAACATATGCGAACTTCAAAAAATGTATTTTGCACCAGAAGCCAGAGGTAAGGGTTATGGTAAGAAAATGTTTAACAAGTGCATGTTATCGGCCAAAGAAATGGGGTACGAGCGCTGTTATCTGGAATCTGCTAGTGCTCTAAAAACAGCGATTTCTATGTATGAGAAGAATGGATTTGAACATTTAGGAGGACCTATGGGTGGTACAGGACATTTTTCTTGTGGTGTATGGATGATAAAAAAATTATAGTTACCAGTATTCAGTAGCAGTTGGCAGTAATTAGCTTCTTCAACAAACAATATCCCGACTTTTGGGAGTAACATTAAAGAATAAATAGATTGCTTTTAAAGGAGATTCAAAATATATATCATAAAGAACTGGATGCTATATATGGTATTAATGAAGTCGATAGTTTCTTCTATATTCTAATTGAACACTACTTTAATTTGCCTAAGTATATTACTTCCTTAGAACCAGGCTATGTTATTTCAAAGAGAGATGAAAGTAAGATGTTTGATGCCCTTACTCAGTTAAATAACCAACGACCCATACAATACATTGTCGGTGAAACCGAGTTTTATGGATTGCCTTTTAAGGTAAATGAGAATGTCTTGATTCCAAGACCAGAAACTGAAGAACTGGTTGAATGGATTATAAATTCTCTTGCTTCGAGCACTTCAACTTCGCTCAGTACAAGCTCCGTCGAGAAGTCTTTTAATATCCTAGATGTTGGGACTGGAAGTGGTTGTATCGCTATTTCACTTGCTAAAAATTTACCAGATGCTAATCTTGTTGCGCTAGATGTCTCACAAAATGCATTGACTATAGCAAAAGGTAATGCTGAAATAAATAAGGTTGCTATAGATTTTGTTGAACATAATATATTGATTAGTGATTTTTCTAGTGATAAGTACGACATCATAATATCCAATCCACCTTATGTTAGAAACCTCGAAAAGGAGCAAATGAAACCAAATGTCCTAGATAACGAACCGCATTTGGCTTTGTTTGTAGAGGATGATAATCCGCTTTTGTTTTATAAAGCTATTACAGAATTCGCAAAACACAACTTAAAAAAGGATGGGGTTCTTTATTTTGAAATCAACGAGCACTTTGGAAAAGAAATTTGTAACTTGTTGGTAGCGAATGATTTTAGTGATGTTGAATTAAAAAAGGACATCTACGAAAAAGATAGAATGGTGAAAGGGAGTTTGAAGCTAGAAGCACGAAGATAATTAGGGTTTTCAAAGAATACATTTAGTAAAAGAATATTTTTCTGTCTTGTCGTGCATGTCATGCTGAGTGCAGTCGAAGCAAAGTCGAGACATAATTTGGTTAATTATGAATACAATTAAAAGCATAACCGTTTTTTGCGGGAGTAGTGAAGGAAACGATACAGATGTTTTAGACCAGGCAGTTGTGTTAGGTCAAACCTTAGCGAACAATAAGACAACTTTGGTTTATGGTGCCGCTAAAATTGGCGTGATGGGCAAGGTTGCTGAAGCAGCTTTAAATCAAGGCGGGAAAGTTATTGGTGTTATTCCAGAGTTTTTAAAACTTAAAGAAGTTGTGCATCTGGGGCTTTCGGAATTGGTTACTACTAATAATATGCACGAACGCAAGCTTAAAATGCATCAATTATCGGACGCATTTATTGCACTTCCTGGTGGGTTTGGGACCTTAGAAGAGTTGTTTGAAATCATTACTTGGGCACAATTAGGACTACATCAAAAACCCATAGGATTATTAAATGTGAATGGCTTTTACGACGATTTGCTTAAACTACTAGAAAACATGGTGCGACGCGGTTTCTTAAAGATGTCTAACTACGAAATGCTCTTGGTGGATGATTCAGTTAAAGGTTTATTAGAAAAACTCAATAATTACAAACCAGAACCAGTGCCTAAATGGTTAAAGGCAGAGAGAACTTAATTTTTTTATTTCTTCTAAATCTGAATGTTCTGAATCTGTAATTGCAGAACTGTGAACTTCATTAAAGCCCGCTTTTTTAAACTTTAAAATATTAGAAGACCTAACGCTTCCTCCTACCAAAATTTCAATTTTACCTTTAGCTTCCTTTTTTAGCCGTTTTAGGGTTTCCAGCCCTTCAAGTGCAGTTTCTGCTTGGCCAGAAGTTAATATATAATCTGTTTTTAGATTAATTAATTGGTTAATTGCTATAATAGGATTTATAACGTTATCGAAAGCTCTATGAAATGTAAATGATAAGGGTTTGGAAGTTTCAATAAGTTGTTTTGTTCTTTCTATATCAATAGTGTTATTAGAATTAAGAACGCCAGAAACAATGCCATTACAGTCAATGGATTTGCAGAATTCTATATTGTTGAGCATTTGCTCAAATTCTTCATCATTATAAACAAAATCAGCACCTCTCGGGCGTATCAACACATTTACAGGAATTGAGAGTTCTTCAATAACGTGCTTTATCAAATCTCGATTAGGAGTTATACCACCAATAGATAGATTTTCACATAACTCAATACGGTTAGCACCACCTTTCTCAGCATTAATGGCAGATTGATATGAGTTGGCGCAGATTTCTAGAAGCATTGATATGTCATGGATAAAAAAGGATTAGAGCTCATTTTTCTTGTAGGGCATTTTAGTATATTAGGTGCATTAAAAGTACTAATCATTTTTTAATGTCTGCTGAACAAAAAATCCAATCCCTTCGCAAAGAACTTCGAGAACATAATCACAATTATTATGTGCTTGATAATCCTTCAATTTCAGATTACGAGTTTGATATAAAGCTAAAAGAGCTTCAAAAATTAGAAGAGGAGCATCCAGAATTTTACGATGCTAATTCTCCAACATTAAGAGTAGGAGGCGAAGTAACCAAGAACTTTGAGACTGTTGTTCATGAACATCGGATGTATTCCTTGGATAATTCTTATAGCAAAGAGGATTTATTGGATTGGGAAACCCGTATCAAAAAACAGGTAGATGGCGATGTGCAATATACTTGTGAATTAAAGTATGATGGGGCTTCCATGAGTTTAACTTACGAAAACGGAAAACTGACAAAAGCTGTTACCAGAGGGGACGGTTTTCAAGGCGATAATGTAACGACCAATATAAAGACAATTCGCTCAGTGCCATTACAGTTAAAAGGAGACTATCCTGAGAAATTTCATATTCGGGGAGAAATAGTATTGCCGTTTGATGGGTTTAATAAAATGAATGAAGAACGTCTTGCAGCAGGTGAAGAGCCTTACAGAAATCCAAGGAATACCGCATCAGGAAGCTTAAAGCTACAAGATAGTGCTGAAGTTGCTAAACGCCCATTAGAATGTTTATTATATAGTTTAATTGGTGATAATCTAGAAATTACTACTCAGTTTGAAGGTTTGGAAAAAGCCCGCTCTATGGGGTTTAAAGTGCCTACTGTAGCTAAGCTTGCGAATTCAATTGATGACGTTTTAGACTTTGTAGAGCATTGGGATATAGCGCGCCATGATTTGCCCTACGAAACAGATGGTGTTGTAATTAAAGTGAATAGTTTATTTCAGCAAGAGGAATTAGGATATACCGCCAAAGCGCCACGTTGGGCAATGGCTTACAAGTTTAAAGCTGAACAAGTATCTACTAGACTTAATGAAATTACGTATCAAGTTGGTCGTACGGGAGCCATAACGCCTGTCGCAAATTTGGAACCTGTGGAGTTGGCAGGAACGACTGTAAAACGAGCGTCCTTACACAACTCAGACCAAATAGAAAAGTTGGATATAAGAGTAGGAGATGCCGTTTTTGTGGAAAAAGGAGGGGAAATTATCCCTAAAATTATTGCTGTAGATTTAAGTAAAAGGCCTGAAAATTCTCAGCCTACAATATATATAAACCAATGTCCTGAATGTTATACCGAGCTTATAAGAATTGAAGGAGAGGCAAAACATTATTGCCCTAATTATAATGGCTGTAACCCACAAGTAGTAGGGAGGATTCAACATTTTATATCCAGGAAAGCAATGGATATAGAAGGTTTAGGTGGAGAAACAGTAGCATTATTGGTAAATGAGGGTCTAATAAATAATTATGCTGACTTATACGAATTAACTGCTGAACAGGTCATGCCGTTAGAGCGTATGGCAGAAAAATCTGCTGAAAATTTAGTGTCTGGCGTTGCTGCATCCAAGCAGATTCCTTTCGAACGTGTTTTATTTGCATTAGGAATTCGTTATGTGGGAGAAACCGTAGCTAAAAAGTTGGCTAAACATTTTAAAAGTATTGATGTTATTGCCAAAGCTTCATTTGAAGAATTAGTAGCCGCTGATGAAATAGGCGATAGAATAGCGGAAAGCGTCATAGACTTCTTTGCTTCCGAAGATAATCAAGTAATAATTGATAGATTGAAGCTTAATGGTATTCAATTGGAGCTTTCAGAAGAACAAATGGCAAATCAAACAAATACATTAAATGGAAACATCTTTGTAGTTTCTGGTGTATTTCATTCTGTATCGAGAGCCGAATTAAAAAAGCTTATAGAAGATAATGGTGGTAAAGTCTCTAGTTCTATATCTTCAAAGACAAATTATGTAGTAGCTGGAGATAAAATGGGCCCTAGTAAACGAGTTAAGGCAGAAGGTCTTAACATTCCCATAATTACTGAAAACGATTTTCTTAAAATGCTATAATAGTCATTCTGTTTTTATAAAAAAATCCGATAAAATGTATTTTTTATCGTTTAATTGTAATTTTTATTTATATTAGCCGTCCCAAACTACAAATTTGTGAAGATAACCAAGACTTACATCTTGATGGCTATTATCATTCTGCTTACGGTTTTATTTATCGTCGGGCAGATAATGCAGTACGATGTTCTCTCTAATACAACTCGCTCATTAATATTGCCGTTGGCTACTACTTTCTACTTTTTAAAAGTAGAAAAGAGAAGTGTTTACTTTACTTTATTCTTAATTATATTTAGCTTGTCTGAATTGATTGGGCTTCTTATTTATTCAGTGCCAAATAATTTTATTTTCTACATAGGTAATTTGCTTTGTATAGTTGGCTATATCTGTCTTATCATAGATATACTAACTCAAATAAAAGACTCCCCGGATTACAAAGGATTTTTCTTAAAATACACAATTCACATAGCTGTACTTGTTATGTTTGCTGTGTATTTGGTTATATTGTTGGGAGAGATAATGAGTCCACATCTAGATAGAGTGGAATATACAGTCTCAATGGTGTATTCTACAGCTATTATGGCTTTACTTACTGTATCTTTACTTAACTTTATATGTAATGACAGCAAAAAAGCACTTATACTATTTTTGGCTTCTATGTGTATTGTTTTTTCTGAAATTGTACAAATAGCATACTATTATCTATCTGAAACATATGGATTAAGTTTGATTTATTCCCTGTTATTGGTTATGGCTTTCTACCTATTCTATAAACAAGGGTTTTTAAAACAAGAGGCTAATAAAAATTTGAATCTTTTTAAATCTTAAGCTTAGTGCCTAGGTAAGGTATATCTTTTCTGTAAATAAATAATAAAATAGCTGCCAAAACAAAAGTCACTACTGCGGTTATAAATAGTATACCTCCATCGCCTTTTACTTCTATGCCTAAATCTGTTAGGTGCATAAAAATAGCACCTCCAATAACCCCAAGAGTAAGTGTTGCTCCTAGCCATACTGTTCTAGGAATTAGTAATAATATACCACTTATTAACTCAACTATACCAATCCCTATTCGTCCTAGAGGCTCTAATCCAACTTGCTCAAAAATGTAAACACTATCTGGATGCGCAGTGAATTTAAAACGAAGTGTTTGTATTAAAATTAAGGCTACAATAATTCTTAGGGCTAGTACGAGTTTTGATTTCATTGTTAAATTTTTGGTTGTTAAGTTTAGACGAATTGCACATTGTATCTTACTAAGGTATTAAGTTCCTATCTCTAATTTAACATTTTCATCGATTAAATACATTTTTTATCGATGAAATAAATATTATTTCATATATTCGAAAACCTACTTATAAATATTGTTGTGAAAAATTGGTTTAAATCTACTACAAACAGAGCCATTGTAATTGTTCTGTCCGTGTTACTTATTTTTAATGGATACGCTTCATTTAATGAAAATGTTTTAATGCTTCAGGCGTCTAAGGCATTGACTATTCCATTATTCTTTTCTCTTTATTTTATAAAGAACAGGTTTATCAATAACATATTCGTAGTCTTTTTGTTATTGACATTTGTTGGAGATTTGTTTTCTATGATGTCTGGGGATACTGGTCAACTAAAAGTAACCTCTGCTGCTTACTTTTGTTGTTATGCAACACTTATCCTCATTGGTTTTTTTAGGATTAAAAGATTTAAGTTTAAAGGGCTGATAGGAGGTTATCTTCTTGCTGTATTTTTGTTGAACGCCTATTTTATGTATTCCCTTTACGGAACGCTATCATACAGTATTACAGATACAACCGAGTTGTTTTTTACTACTTTTCAAGTAATAGCCTTGTTGGTATTAGGTCTCGTTGCCTTTGCTGGCTATCTTAATGATGATGGGAGACAATCTATTGTTTTTTTAGTGATGAGTTTTTGCTTAATTTTTTCTCAGGTTTTAAACTTTGTTGAAACGTATTATGTAGTATACAATCAATTTGTGGTAATGGAGTGGGCGTCACATCTAGTAGGGCTTGTGTTGTTTTACAAATACCTTGAGGAAGATAACAGATTGAGCAAAAGAAAAGTTGTCCGAGACAGAATTTCTGTTTCAGAAAAAATGGCAGCTTAATACTATACAATTATAGTGGTTCCGTTGGCAGATTTTGTGTTATCAGAATCGAAATAAAAATCTATTTTCCCTAAATACAATCCATATGCACCAACTTGATTTACCAATACATTGTCACCATTTACATTTTGCGCAACAGTTGGCTTCGGTAAAAATGTATGTGTATGACCGCCAATAATTAAATCAATATTCATTGTAGCTTTAGCAAGATTAAGGTCACTAGCTTTTTCGGGATTATTTCTGTAATTGTATCCAAGATGGGATAGACAAATAACTAGGTCGCACTTTTTTTCTTCTTTTAGTATACGACTCATATCTTGAGCTATCTCTACAGGGTTTAGATAAACTGTTTCTTTATATAGGCTTTTATCAACGAGCCCTTCAAGAGTAATGCCTAAACCAAAAACCCCAATTTTTATCCCAGCCTTATTAAAAATCTTGTATGGTTTTACATGTCTATCCATAACCGTATTCTTAAAATCGTAATTGGCAGATATAAATTCAAAATTTGCATTTGGTAATTGTGCATACAAACCGTCGATTCCATTGTCAAAATCATGATTACCAATAGTAGCCGCGTCGTATTTAAGCATACTCATAAGTTTGAATTCCAGTTCCCCACCATAATAATTAAAATAAGGCGTGCCTTGAAAAATATCTCCCGCATCCAATAATAATGTATTCGGATTTTCTTTCCTGAAGCCTTCAATTAATTTAGCACGTCTTGCTATTCCTCCTTTATTCGGATTTCTGGCATCATTAGGTCCAAATGGATCAATATGACTGTGAACGTCGTTAGTATGCAGAATAGTAATTTTTTTACTGTTTAGAGATGCAAATGAAGACAGGCTTAAGCCACCTAAACCTATTAATGATGAGGCTGTGGCTGTTTTTTGAATAAAGGATCTACGTTTCATTAATCTTCAAGTTTTATGAATCTATTATCAGTTTTCAAACGTATGGTGTCTACTTTTTTAAAGTAGTCAATTATAACATTTCTTAATTTATAGTCTAAAGCTATATAGTCATCTCCCTTTTTTAGGAAATGCATACCACTTCCTCCATTATACAGATAATCTATACTAGCGACATTATAGGTTTTGTTATAGTCAATTGGTTTGCCATTTAACAACGCTTCTTTTACGGTGTTGTCGCTATTAAGTTTTAAACTGAGCCTAGAGAATGGATTTGCTCTCTTAGCTTTAGATAAGTAATCTATCATTTCCTTTATCTGTTCACCTTTAAGTTTAACTACTATCATTGAGTTTTCAAAAGGCATAATTTGGTAGGCACTCCTTGCTGTTAAAGCTCCTTTAGAGATGCCAGCTCGGATACCACCATGATTGAGGATGGCGATATCTATATCGTTACCTGTTCTTTGTTTGTAAACTGGGTTGGACTGCTCGTGAGCAATGTCAGCTAGGAAATTACCAATTGCAGTTTCCAACTTATCTGTTCTTGGTGAATAATCTCCAACAGAATAAGCAATTACACTATCGAGGTCTTTATTTATGTGATCTCTAAAGGGAGTGATAAACTCTTCAATTGCCTTATCTCCCTCTAGGGTTTCATCTATGGAAATACGTTTTCCTTCTATTTTGTTTAAATGGACTTCTTTGTTTTGTTTGCAATTAAAAGTCAATAAAAAAACAAAAACAAAAAAAAGGTGTTTAAAACTCATATAAATCAGTTATAGTCGTATGCCTATGTCGGCTCTTTTTATACTTTTGTACAAAGTGATAAAGATAAATGATTTTAAAGAGCTTACGCGAAAAATCAAATCAAAAACATATTAACAAACTGTTAAACTCGCATCAACCTAAAGTCAGTGATGTTAAGATTGAGAGTATTGGCGTACTATTAAACAAAAGTGAGTTTAATGATTTTGAAGCTTTCAGGGATTTTTCAAAAGAATTAAATATACACCCTAATAAGATTAAGATTGTTGCTTTTACAGAAGATGATAAAGACGTCGAAGCTTCTCGAGAGCTACTTTTTAGTAAAAAGAGTATAGGTTGGCATGCTAAGATAAAAAGCCCAGAATTGGAAGACTTTTTGAAAAAGGATTTTGATGCATTACTTTGCTATTACAACGAAAACAATGTAGAACTGGATTTAGCTACTTCGCTTTCCAAAGCAAACTTTAAGATTGGAATTTCTACTCATGATGAACGCCTTTTTAATTTCATCATCGAAACTAAGAGCAAAGATTTTTCTATTTATAAGAAAGAACTAATTAAATATTTACGCATACTTAATAAATTAAAGGAATGAACAAATTTAAAGGCACTGGAGTCGCCTTAGTAACACCATTTAAGTCTGATTTTAGCGTGGATCATGAAGCGCTAACAAGAATTGTTAATTTTAATATAGATAATGGTATAGATTATCTAGTAATTTCTGGTACGACTGGGGAAAGTGCGACAATTACCAAACAGGAAAAGAAGGACATTACTGAAACAATTAAGAAAGTAAATGGAGGTAGATTGCCTTTAGTTTTAGGTATTGGGGGGAATAATACGACAAGTATTATACAAGAAATGAAGGAAACCGATTTTTCTGGAATAGATGCTATTCTCTCAGTATCTCCATATTATACCAAACCGACTCAAGAAGGTATTTATCAACATTATAAAGCTATTTCTGCAGCATCTCCGAGACCAATTATTCTTTATAACGTGCCTGGTCGTACTATGAGTAATATGTTACCATCAACAACATTAAGATTAGCTAGAGATTTTGAGAATATCATTGCTGTTAAAGAAGCTGGTAATAATCAGCAGCAGTATTATAGCCTTTTAAAAGATATACCAGATGATTTTTTGGTGATTTCTGGTGATGATGATTTGGTTTTAGGAGCTACTCTTGCTGGAGGAGCTGGTGTGATTTCGGTCATCGGTCAGGGTTTTCCTAAAGAATTCTCTAAAATGATTCAATTGGGATTGGAAGGTAAAGCAAAGGAGGCCTTCGCTATTCATTACAAATTAATGGATGTTGTTGGTTATATATTTGCTGAGAATAACCCCGCTGGTATAAAAGCAGTGCTTTCAAATCTGGGTTTATGTGATGACACAGTCAGGTTGCCTTTAGTGCCGGCTACAGAAGATTTGAAGCAAAAAATTGCTGATTTTATCAAGCAGCTATAGGCTCATGTTAAAGTTTGCATAAACCTAACATTAGCAGGGAATCTTATACTATTTTCGTGTAAATTTTTTGTTTTTATAATCCGTTATTAATACGTAATTTTGCAACTTGCTTAAAATATGAAGAACAGTTTATACATAGTGCTTTTAGGATTGTTGATAATAAGCTCTTGTAGCGATTATCAAAAAGCTCTTAAATCTGAAGATGTAGCCACCAAGTTTAAGATGGGAGATTCCCTTTTTAAGGCTGGTAAATTTTCTAAAGCTAATAGGCTGTTTGAGCAAATTCTTCCTCAGTATAGAGGGAAACCTCAAGCTCAGAAGCTAACTTACATGCATGCAAAGTCTTTCTACGAAACAAAGGACTATTATCTATCGGGATATCAATTTGAGAGATTTGCTAATGCATACCCTCAAAGTGAAAAACTTGAAGAAGCTTTGTTTTTAAGTGCTAAGAGTAAGTATATGCTATCACCAATTTATTCCAAGGATCAAGAAGAAACTAAAGAAGCTATTGACAAGCTACAGTTATTCATCAACGATTATCCTAATTCAGAATATACTCAAGAAGCAAGTAAATTAGTACAAGAACTGGATTTTAAGCTTGAGAAAAAAGCCTACGAAATAGCAAGACAATATAATCGTATATATGACTATAGAGCCTCTATAAAAGCTTTTGATAATTTCTTTGTAGATTACCCCGGCTCTAAGCTCAGAGAAAAAGCAATGTATTATAGACTACACTCTGCGTCAGAGTTGGCTATTAATAGTGTAACTTGGAAAAAAGAAGAAAGATTAAATAGTGCAAACGGATATCATGATGGCTTTAAAAAAGCTTATCCTAATTCAGAATTCATTAAAGAGGTTGACAAAATGAAGGTTAAATTAGACCAAGAAATGTCAGCATTTAATACAAAAAGCTAAATAACACGAAATGAAAATAGACCTTAAAAAAACAACAGCTCCTGTAAATACAGTAACTTACAATAGAAATACGATTGATGCTTCTACTGAGAACATCTATGAGGCTATTTCTGTTATCTCTAAAAGAGCTGAGCAAATCAATACAGAAATCAAAAAGGAACTTATCGATAAGTTAGAAGAGTTCGCTACTTTTAATGATAGTTTAGAGGAGATTTTTGAGAATAAAGAGCAGATTGAAGTTTCTAAGTTCTACGAAAAACTACCAAAACCACACTCTTTAGCTGTACAAGAGTGGTTAAACGATAAGATTTACTACAGAAATACTGAGGAGGATTCTTCTCAAGCATAATACTTGGATGTCAGTTTTAAGCGGCAAAAATATATTACTAGGCATAACTGCTGGTATAGCTGCTTATAAAACAGCATCTCTTGTTAGGTTATTTATTAAGGCTGGAGCTCATGTAAAAGTCCTTATGACTCCTGCTTCTAAAGACTTCATTACACCTTTAACCTTATCAACACTTTCTAAAAACGCGGTATATTCATCCTTTACCAATGAAGAGGATGAAAATGCTACATGGAATAATCATGTAGAGTTAGGTCTTTGGGCAGATTTATTTTTAGTTGCTCCAGCAACAGCAAATACATTATCTAAAATGGCTAATGGGACGAGCGACAATTTATTACTCGCTACATATTTGTCAGCGAAATGTCCAGTGTATTTCGCTCCCGCAATGGATTTGGATATGTACAAGCACGAATCAACTAAAAATAGTTTCAACACATTAGAAGGTTATGGTAACGTCATGATTCCTGCCACCAGCGGAGAGTTGGCAAGTGGTTTGGTTGGCGAAGGACGTATGGCTGAGCCAGAAGACATAGTGTCTTTTATAGAGAGTGACATTTTGAATAGCCTTCCTCTTAACAAAAAGAAATTTTTAATTACAGCTGGACCTACTTACGAAGCTTTAGACCCAGTGCGTTTTATTGGTAATCACTCTAGTGGTAAAATGGGTTTTGAGATAGCCAAAGCTGCCGCAAATTTAGGTGCTAAAGTTTTTCTAGTTACTGGTCCAACACACCAAGTAATAGAGCATAGTCTTGTTGAGGTTATTCCTGTAACCAGTGCTGATGAGATGTACGTTGAAGCGCATAAGTACTTTAATGATGTGGATGTGGCAATTTTATCGGCTGCTGTGGCGGATTATAAACCAAAAAAAGCATCGGAGAAGAAAATAAAGAAGAAAGATTCGACGTTACTATTGGAGTTGGAAAAAACCAAAGATATTTTGGCTTCTTTAGGTGAGATTAAACAAAATCAAGTTCTAGTTGGATTCGCTTTAGAAACCAATAACGAATTGGAAAATGCTAAAGGAAAGCTTAAAAAGAAGAATTTAGATTTAATTGTTTTAAATTCGTTACAAGATAAAGGAGCAGGTTTTGGAGGTTCGACCAATAAAGTGACCATAATAAATAAGGATGGTTCTTTAAACGAATATGAATTAAAATCTAAAACAGAAGTAGCTCAAGACTTGTTAAACGAAATATTAACCCATATCAATGCGTAATATACTATATATACTTGTTTTTTTATTTTCAGTTACGGCTGTATCGCAAGAGCTTAATTGTACTGTAGTTGTCAATGCTCAGCAAACAGGAGACGAAAATTTACCTGTCTTTAAAACGCTTCAGCGACAAATTAATGAGTTTATAAACAAAACTAAGTGGACCGATAAAGGATATCTGCCTCAGGAGCGTATTAATTGCAGTATGTTTATTACCATACAGAGTTATTCCAGCGATTCGTTTACTGGCACTTTACAAGTGCAATCGTCGAGACCAGTTTATGGCTCGTCTTATGGTACACCAGTATATAATTATAATGACAAGGATTTTTCGTTTAGATATCTGGAGTTTCAGAATATGATATATAATCCAACTCAGTTTGAATCTAATTTAATTTCGGTACTAGCATTTCATGTTTATATGATTCTTGGTATGGATGCCGATAGTTTTTCACAAAAAGGAGGGGAGCCTTATTTTGAGCAGGCGCGAACTATTTTGCAATATTCTCAGCAAGAAAACTTTAAAGGATGGCAGCAAAAAGATGGTCTGCAAACACGATTTACTTTAATAGATAATGTACTGTCGCCTACCTACAAAGAGCTCAGAAACGTTATGTATTCTTATCACATTGGCGCATTAGACCTTATGCATGAAAACCAAAAACTAGGCAAGGAAAAAATAATAAATGTTCTTCAACAGTTAGGAACCATGAATAGGAGACGCCCTAATTCTTATGTGTTAAGAGTTTTCTTTGATGCCAAATCAGACGAAATAGAACAGATGTTCAGCGCTGGGCCTAATGTTAATATCGTTTCACTTACCGAAACCCTTAACAAAATAGCACCAATGCACTCGTCCAAATGGCGTAATATTAAATTCTAACACTTCCGATTTATTTCTTTACTTTGTAGTTACATTTTTAACTACGCTATACATTGCTGACTTCACTTTCCATAAAGAATTATGCACTGATTGATGATATACAAGTCGATTTTCATAACGGCTTGACTATTATCACAGGAGAAACTGGTGCAGGGAAATCTATCCTTTTAGGAGGCTTATCTCTAATTTTAGGAAAACGCGCAGATTTAAGTAGCATTAAGGATACAGAAAAAAAATGTATTATCGAAGCGGTTTTTGATATTGCAAATTATAATCTGAAAAGCTTATTCTCTGCTGAAGATTTGGATTATGAGGCACAAACAATAATACGAAGAGAGATATTGCCTTCGGGTAAATCTAGGGCTTTTGTCAACGATACGCCTGTTAATCTGGATAGTTTATCTAATCTTGGCAAACATCTTATTGATATACATTCTCAACACCAAACTCTGGAATTAGCGGATAATCAATTTCAATTTCAGATTATTGATGCTTTGGCTGATAATTCAAATGAGTTAGAAATATACAAGCGTAAATTATCCGAATATAAGTCAGTAAAACAAGAATTAGAAAACCTCTTAGTACTTCAATCAGAATCGATTAAAGAACAAGACTACAATAGCTTTTTGTTGAATGAATTAGTGGAAGCAAGATTGGTAAAGGGAGAACAAGAACAATTAGAGTCTGAGTATGAAACCCTGAACAATATTCAAGAAATCAAAGAACAATTAGCGCTCTCTAATCAATTGCTGTCCGATGACCAGACAGGAGTCTTAAGCTTATTAACTGCAGTAAAACAGAGCCTTCAAAAGTTAAGGGATTATAATTCATCCTATAATGAATTATTCAGTAGAGTAGATAGTAGTTTAATTGAATTGAATGATATTTTCTCTGAAGTCGAAACACATCAAGAAAACCTCGAAGCTGACCCTAACAGATTAGAAGCTGTTAATGCTAAACTTCAAGTATTACATGGGTTACTTCAAAAACACCATTCTTCAAATATTGAAGAGCTGTTATCAATCCAGAATGAATTAACTGGCAAGGTTGAATTAACTGAGCAATTAGATGACAAAATCAGTTCAGCAGAAGCTTCTATTTCAGTATTAGAAAATGAATTGAATGCTATTGCAGCAAAAATTCATGAGAGTAGACAAATGGCTATACCTAAATTAAAAGAGCAATTAGAAAGTATTCTAGCCAACCTTGAAATGTCTGAGGCTGAATTTAGCATAGATTTAGAGCAAAAAGACACGTTTTATACTAATGGTAAAGATGAGTTAAGCTTTTTACTTTCGGCAAATAAAGGTGGGAACTTCAATGAATTAAAAAAGGCAGCTTCTGGAGGCGAGTTATCGCGTATTATGCTGGCTATTAAATCTATTTTATCTAACTATATCAACCTACCAACAATTATGTTTGATGAGATAGATACTGGTGTTTCTGGAGAAATATCAAATCAAATGGCGAATATTATGCAGAAAATGAGTAAGAGCATGCAAGTGTTTACAATTACCCATTTACCGCAAGTTGCAGCCAAAGGCGATACACATTTCAAGGTATATAAGGAGTCGCAAGGAAACATTACAACAACCGATATGAAGCGATTAAGCGAGGAAGAGCGTATCGTAGAGATTGCACAGATGCTAGGAGGTAAACAAGTAACCGATTCTGCTGTTGCTCACGCAAAACAACTTTTAAATTAGAGTTGTTTTACTAAAATGTACTAACAAACAAATCAATAAAATTTATATATGTCACATAATTTACTCAAAGGAAAAAGAGGAATCATATTTGGAGCTTTGGACAAAAATTCTATAGCATGGAAAACCGCTGAACGTGTCCACGAAGAAGGCGGAACGTTTGTATTGACTAATGCACCTGTCGCTATGAGAATGGGGCAGATTAATGAGTTAGCTGAGAAAACAGGTTCGGAAATTATTCCAGCTGATGCTACATCTGAGGAGGATTTACAAAATCTGGTAGATAAATCCATGGAAATCCTTGGTGGTAAATTGGACTTCGTGCTACATTCTATAGGAATGTCTATAAACGTAAGAAAAGGAAAAGCCTACACAGACCAAAATTATGCTTGGACGCAAAAGGGAACAGATGTCTCTGCAATGTCATTTCATAAAGTAATGCAAACCTTATACAAAGTCGATGCAATGAACGAGTGGGGAAGTATAGTTGCATTAACCTATATGGCTGCGCAGCGGGTATTTCCTGACTATAATGACATGGCTGATAATAAAGCTTATTTAGAAAGCATAGCACGTAGTTTTGGGTATTTCTTTGGGAGAGATAAAAAAGTAAGAGTAAATACCATTTCGCAATCACCAACACCAACAACAGCAGGAAGTGGTGTTAAGGGATTTGATGGTTTTTTAGCTTATGCGGATAAAATGTCGCCACTTGGTAATGCTACTGCCTTAGATTGCGCTAATTATACTGTAACGTTATTTAGTGACCTCACTAAACGTGTAACACTTCAAAACCTATTTAATGATGGAGGCTTCAGTAGTATGGGTGTGAGTGATGCTGTGATGGACAGGTTCACAGAATAAATATGTTAAACTCATGTTAATAAGCAGTGTTTTTTTGCACTTTAACGTTTTATCAATAATTTCTTATGCTATTATTATTGAGTAAATAGAATTAAGATATATATTACTAAACCCCGAATTTTTTCTTTAAAAAATTCGGGGTTTTTATTTTTTAACCAAAACCTAACTAATATGAAAAAAATTACTTTACTATTATTTTTTCTAATATCTATTGCTCTCACTTGGCAAACAAATGCGCAAAGCACAATTAATATCACAACATCTGGGGGTAGCTATCCAGGTGAAAAATGGGTAAGTATTACAACAGAAGCTGATGGCGCAGGAACTCAAGTCTGGGGTCAAGGAGACGGAACCCAATGTAACGGTAGTGGTCTAATTAACGAAAATATTATGATAGCTCCGGGTACGTATTATGTTAATTGTTATGATCAATATGATGACGGTTGGGATGGTACTCTCATATCTGTTACAGCATATGGAGCAGTTATAGGGGATAATGGAGGTACTTCACCTAGTGATGGGGAAGATACTGATGCAGCTTCTTCTTGCGAAGGTACAGCCGAAGAATTTGAAGCATCATTTGTTATTGTAGTACCCAATCCACCAGCATGTTCACCACCAATTAGTATAGTATCTACTCCTTCCACCACAACAGATACTACTATTACTTGGTCTGCAGGAGGAACAGAAACTATGTGGGGCTACGAATGGGGGGCGACAGGTTTTGTGCAAGGAACTGGTACAACTGGTTCTGTGATGACTACTCCAAGTATTGACCTTACAGGTCTTACACCTGGTGCAGATTATGATATTTACATTCAAGCTAATTGTGGAGGAGCTAATGGTGACAGTACATTCGCAGGTCCAATTACATGGAGACAACCAAACATTGGAGACACTTGCGATTTTCCAATTTCGGCTACAGTTGAGGCAGATTGTAGTGCTGCGACTCAGAATGTTATAGACTATACTACTGCTGTAGATCTTGGACCTTTTTCTTGTGACACTACTGCCAACAATATAGGTGCATGGTTTGAAATCACTAGCCCTGCTAGCGGAGCGATAAAGTTTATAACAACTGGTAGTATGACTGATTTGGCTATTTTTGAAACATGTGGTTCAGAACTATATTGTAATGGTTCACTTCCGGCTGAGTTTTCATTATCAGGCCTTACACCTAGCACAGTTTACCGTATTGCTATATGGAAAGATAGTGCTACAACTGGAACTTCTGATGTTTGCTTCGAAGAAGTAAATTGTCTATTTCCAACGGGTTTAACGGCTAATGCGACTGGGGAAACAACAGCTGATTTAACATGGACAGCTGGAGGCACAGAATCAGCATGGGAATATGTTGTTCAAGTAGATGGAACAGGAACTCCTACAGGTGCTGGGACAGCTTCGGCAACACCTTCAGCATCTGCAACAGGTCTTGTAAGTGATACTGCATACGAAGTTTATGTGAGAGCTGATTGTGGTGGAGGTTCTTATAGTGAGTGGTTTGGACCAGTAGATTTTACGACACCTGCTACACCAGCATCTGTTCCTTATTCTTATGATTTCTCAGGATTTCCAGACATGGGTTGGACTCAAGCAGGAAGTGGTAATCCAACCACAGGTCCAACTGGAACGACAAGTGGTTGGAGTACACAAAACTATGCCAATGATGCTGCTAGCTCAAATGGATTGGCTGCTTCGGTGAATCTTTGGTCTTCAAACAATCAACAAGAATGGCTTATAAGTGCGCCCATAGATTTAATGGCAGCTGGAACATATTATTTGAATATGGACGTAGCAGTTACAGCTTGGAATGCCGCTGGACCAAGTGCTATGGGGTCTGATGATGAGGTTCAAGTTCTCATCAGTACAGATGGAGGAAC
>CALDUJ010000183.1 GCA_937923735.1 uncultured Flavobacteriaceae bacterium
GATGTAATTATCTCAAGAGCAGGTGCGGGTTCTGTGTCAGAGTTATGTATTGTAGGGAAGCCAGTAATATTTATTCCGTCACCAAATGTAGCAGAAGATCATCAGACAAAAAATGCTATGTCAGTAGTAAATGAAAATGCAGCCCTAATGATAAAGGAGGAAGATCTAGATGTTGATTTTGAAAACAAGTTTTCTCAATTAATGGCTTCTAATGAAAAGCAAGAAACTCTTGGTGAAAACATAAAAAAACTAGCATTGGTTAATGCTACAAAGGAAATAGCAGACGAGGTTGAAAAACTATTGGATAAGTGAATTTAAACAGCATACATAACGTCTATTTTATTGGTATTGGAGGTATCGGTATGAGTGCCTTGGCGCTCTATTTCAATACTACTGATAAGTATGTTGCTGGTTATGATAAAACACAAACAGCAATTACTGATAATCTCGAGGATAAAGGTATAGATGTTCATTTTGAAGATAATGTTAGTCATATTAAAGATCGTTATTTGAATCCTGAAAAAACTTTAATAGTTTATACACCCGCAATTCCCAATTCGCATTCTGAGTTAACATACTTTCGGGAAAATAATTTTACTGTAAAGAAGCGCTCTGAGGTTCTTGGATTAATTACTGAAAATACTTTTTGCCTAGCTGTAGCTGGAACGCATGGCAAAACCACTACGACTAGTATTCTTGGTCATATATTGAACGAAACCAACGTTGAGTTAACGGCTTTCTTGGGCGGGATTAGCGAAAACTATAATTCAAACTTAATTCTTAATGGCAGTAAAGTATCAGTTGTGGAAGCCGATGAGTTTGATAGGTCGTTCTTAACTTTGTCTCCTGATTTTGCTTGCATAACTTCCATGGATGCAGATCATCTAGATATTTATGGTACCACTGATGCTTTAAAAGAATCGTTTAAAGCTTTTACAAATAAAATTAAGCCAAACGGAAAATTATTCGTTCGCAATGGGCTGCCAATAGATGGCATTACCTACGGAATAGAAGATGATGCAGATTATACGGCGAAGAACATTAAAATAGAAAATGGAAGCTATGTTTTTGATGTAAAGACACCATCAGGAACTATCAACAATATTACATTTAACCTACCTGGTAGACATAATTTGTCGAATGCAGTAATAGCCTTAGCGATGGCTGTGGAGTTTGGACGCCCTTCAGAACAGCTCGCTAAGGCTTTAGCATCTTACAGAGGCGTGAAGAGACGATTCACCTATCAAATTAAAACAGACGAATTGGTATATGTAGATGACTATGCGCATCATCCAAGCGAATTAAATGCTGTGTATGGAGCGGTCAGGGAAATGTACCCAAATAAGAAAGTATTGGTGATTTTTCAGCCACACTTGTTCAGTCGAACTAATGATTTTGCGGATGAGTTTGCGCAAAGCCTTGAGCAGTTTGATGAAATATTGCTGCTCGATATTTATCCTGCAAGAGAATTGCCTATAGAAGGTGTTACATCAGGTTGGTTATTAGATAAAATTAATAATCCAAATAAAAAATTAATCAATAAATCGGAAATAATATCAGAAGTACAAAAATCTGACGCCTCAGTAATTCTGACTTTGGGCGCTGGAGATATTGGAGAAGAAGTTAAACACATAAAAGAAAGCTTAAGCATTGCGAGTTAATTGGAACTACATAAAAATCATTGCTGTGCTATTATTAGTAGTGTTTTTGTATGCCTTTTCTTCAACTAAAAATCTAAAGCGTACGATTACGAAACCAAATATTAAATTCTTGGGGGACAACACCCCTTTTCTTACGCATGAGACTGTTAGTAAATTGTTAATACAAAATAAACAGAACGTTACGAGTGTGCCTAAAGAAATTTTAGATTTGAATGGCTTGGAATCTGCCCTGAATTCCAATCCAATGATTAAGCATGCTGAAGTGTATGTTGCTGTAAATGGGACGCTTACGGCAGAAATCATTCAAAAAAAACCTATAGCGAGAGTTAACACTAATGCATCATATTATATTGATGATGAGGGTTCGTACATGCCTTTATCATCCAATTATACATCTAGGGTGCCATTGGTGACAGGAACGGTTTTAAAGAATGATTTAAGTCGTATTTATACGATAGCGAAAAAAGTACAGGAAGACGAATTTTTAAAGACACATGTAGTCGGAATTCACCAATCAAAAAATAAGGATATCTCTTTGAGGTTACGTCAGTATGATTTTAGAGTACAATTAGGAAATATCAAAGAGCTAGAAAAAAAAATAAATAATCTAAAAGCATTTTACCAAAAGGCTTTAAAAGATAAAACATTAAATAGTTACAGTAATGTGAATTTGCGATTTGGAAACCAAGTCGTGTGCACCAAAAAATAGACTATGGAACAGAATATTTCAGTTGGATTAGACATAGGAACCACAAAGATTGTGGCCATGATTGGGCGCAAGAACGAATACGGTAAGTTAGAGATTTTGGGAATTGGAAAGTCAAGAAGTCTTGGAGTACATAGAGGTGTTGTAAATAATATTACGCAGACAATTCAATCAATTCAGCAAGCTGTTCAAGAAGCTGAAGCAGCGGCAGGAATGAAAATTGAAGAAGTCACGGTAGGTATTGCTGGACAGCATATAAGAAGTCTTCAACACAGCGATTACATTACACGTCCTGACTCTGAAACAGTTATTGATGAGGATGATATCGAGCGATTAATCAATCAGGTGCATAAATTAGTAATGCTACCTGGTGAGGAGATTATTCATGTTTTACCTCAAGAATATAAAGTCGATGGGCAAGCTGAAATCAAAGAGCCAATCGGAATGTATGGTGGGCGTTTGGAAGCGAACTTTCATGTAGTTGTTGGACAAGTATCTTCGATTAGAAATATTGGGAGATGTGTAAAAAGTTCAGGGTTACAATTAGAAGGTATTACACTAGAACCTTTAGCATCAGCTAACGCAGTTTTGAGTCAAGAAGAAAAAGAAGCTGGTGTTGCGTTGATTGATATAGGTGGTGGAACAACTGATTTAGCCATTTTTAGAGACGGAATCATTCGTCATACAGCGGTAATTCCTTTTGGGGGAAATGTCATAACCGAAGATATTAAAGAGGGTTGCTCTATCATCGAAAAGCAAGCGGAACTTCTTAAAATAAAATTTGGTTCTGCATGGCCAGGAGAAAATAAGGACAACGAAATAGTATCAATTCCTGGATTACGAGGGAGAGAACCAAAAGAAATTACACTTAAAAATTTGTCTAAGGTTATTCACGCAAGAGTTGTTGAGATTGTTGAACAGGTGTATGTTGAAATTAAAAATTACGGACACGAAGAGCAAAAGAAAAAGCTCATTGCAGGAATAGTTTTAACAGGTGGAGGAAGTCAATTAAAACATCTTAAACAATTGGTCGAATATATTACGGGTATGGATACAAGAGTTGGGTACCCTAACGAGCATCTTGCTGGAGGAAATGAGGAAGAAGTTACGAGTCCGTTATTTGCTACTGCAGTTGGATTGGTAATGGACGGTATAAAGAGACAGGACAGAAAGCGTACTGAGCAAGTAGCAAGTATAATGGAAGCTAACGGAAATGCAGCTGATGCTGATGGTGATAATGAAGATCATCAGAGTGAGCCGATAAAAGAAAGGCGTTCATTCTTAGATAAATTAACAGAACGCGTCAAGGATTTTCTTGATAACGCTGAATGATATAAAAATTAATTAATCCATATCTCTTTCCCTTTGGGAAAGATGTCAGACTAAGTTTAGCGAAGGATGACAGAATGGGCACAACCGATAAAAAAGAATTTATGAGCAACAAAAAAGATTTCGGAGGCATTGCCTTCGATTTACCCAAAAATCAATCGAACGTAATCAAAGTTATTGGCGTTGGAGGTGGCGGTAGCAATGCTATCAATTACATGTTCCAGCAAGGTATTAATGGAGTTGACTTCGTCATTTGTAATACCGACGCCCAAGCACTTCAAAATAGTGGTGTACCTAATAAAATTCAGCTTGGGGTTAACCTTACAGAAGGCTTAGGTGCTGGTGCGAACCCTAAAGTTGGTGAAGAATCTGCAGTTGAGAGTTTTGAGGATATTAAACGTATGTTAGATACAAATACCAAAATGATATTTATCACTGCTGGTATGGGTGGTGGCACAGGGACTGGTGCTGCACCAATTATCGCTAAAATGGCAAGAGAACTAAATATCCTTACGGTTGGGATAGTTACTATGCCTTTTCAGTTTGAAGGAAAAATGCGCTGCCAACAAGCTCAAATTGGTATCGAAAACCTTCGAAATGAAGTAGATTCTTTAATTGTCATAAACAATAATAAACTCCGTGAAGTTTATGGAAACCTTGGTTTTAAGGCAGGTTTTGCAAAAGCAGATGAAGTCTTAGCTACAGCTGCTCGTGGTATCGCTGAAGTTATTACACACCATTATACACAAAACATTGATTTACGTGATGCTAAAACGGTCTTAAGCGACAGTGGAACGGCGATTATGGGGTCATCCACATCTTCTGGGCAGAACAGAGCTCAAGAAGCAATTGTTAAAGCATTAGACTCGCCATTATTGAATGATAATAAAATTAAAGGTGCTAAAAACGTATTGTTGCTCATTGTTTCTGGTACGCAAGAAATTACAATAGACGAAATAGGTGAAATAAACGACCATATTCAAACAGAAGCTGGTCATGGAGCCAATATTATTATGGGTGTTGGTGAGGATTCAGATTTAGGAGAAGCAATTTCTGTTACAATAATAGCAACAGGTTTTAATGTAGAGCAACAAGATGAGATTACTAATACTGAAGTTAAAAAAGTAATACATGCTTTAGAAGACGATCAGTCTATGGAGCAAGATTTAACTCAGAGAGAGACTGAGCCAGCAATCATAAGACCAGATATTACCTTAGAAACTAAAGATGAAGAAGTTGTTCGTCATACTTTAGATTTAGAAGAGGATGTTGAAGAGTTAAGTGATTTAGAAAAGAATTTAATAAACAAGCAGACTTTAATGCCAGAAGTTGATGTTGAGGAATTAATGGATTTAGTTCCAACTACGGATGTAATTAAGAACATATCTGTTACGTATGACGAAGTACTTGCAGATGCAAGTGTTATGGAAGAGGAATTCATTATAACGCCTGTAGAAATCGATAAAGTTGAAGAGACACCAAACTACGTCGAAGAGGAAGAGCAAATTACATTAACATTCGATTTGCCTTTGAGCACAGCAGCAGAAGAGCAACAGACAGAAACACAAACAGTGGTGGAAGAGAAAGTAACCTTTGAATTGGGTGACGAGGTTAAAGATATGAAGGTTCATGACCATATTGAGCTGATTCCAGTAACTGAAGCCAATGAAGATGGAGAAAAGCGTTATGTTTTAGAAGACTATATTGAATTGGAATCTTCGATAAATTCTGCGAAACCAGAAGGTGATGGAGCAGATGATGAAGATATTGTTTTTGAGAAAAAGATAGTTGCTGAGGCAGAACAAACTGAAGTGCCTTCAGAAGAAGTGGACCCAATGAATAGTCCTATTTCTGCATTGTTAAAAGAAAGAGCCGATGAGCGTAGACGTAAGATGAAAGACTTCAATTATAAATTCAATAATGCAAAAATTGATGATATAGAGAAAGTTCCAGCTTACAAGCGTCAAGGAGTAGATTTGGATGATGCTCAGCATTCTTCAGACACAAATACATCAAGAACCACATTGGGAATTGATGAAAATGATGATTTGCAATTGAGAAGTAACAACTCATTTTTGCATGATAGTCCAGATTAGTAAGACTTTGCTTGAAAAGCAATTAGTCGAACTAATTCCGTCTTCTCGACGGACTCTTTTAAGGCAAAACGATAATAATTAATCCAAATCCATAAACCCGAGAAGATTCCCTCAAGCTTCTTGGGTTTATTTTTATCTTTGCACTTCAGAAATTATACTATGAGTTTACAACAAGATGTTATGGCAGCCATGAAAACTGCTATGAAAGCTAAAGACCAAACAGCACTGACGGCATTAAGAGCTGTTAAATCAGCTATATTACTGGCTCAAACAGAAAGCGGCGCAAAAGAAGATTTAAGTGAAGAACAAGAATTAAAAATACTTCAAAAGTTAGTAAAACAGCGTAAGGATAGCGCGGCAATATATTTAGAACAAGATAGGAAGGATTTAGCTTTGCCAGAAATTGATGAAGCAGAAGTCATTAGTCAGTTCTTACCAGAAGCTTTGAGCGAGGAAGAGATAGAAAAAGTGGTTATTATGACTATAGAATCTACGGGAGCAGAAGGCATGAAGGATATGGGTAAGGTTATGGGAATAGTAAGTAAGGAGTTGGCAGGTCAAGCTGATGGGAAAACAATATCTACTATTGTTCGCAAAAACTTAGTCTAAAAATATAAATAAAGATACCTACCCTTGGTGGGAAAAATTGGCCGCGTGGCGCAACTGAATAGCGCATCAGATTTCGGCTCTGAGGGTTGGGGGTTTGAATCCCTCCGCGGTCACGAATAAAAAGAAAACCCGCATGTCAAATCAAGCTTGCTTGAATTTGTAAGTGGGGGTTTTCTTTTTTCAAAGCGGAACGCTTTGGGATATTCAATCCCTTTTATAATATATCAATACTATTATACTTGATAACTTGCTTGAATTTGTAAGTGCGGGTTTTCTTTTTTCAAAGCGGAATACTTCAATTATAAGTCCTTGGGTAATCTACATATACACAGATTGTTACAAATGCAGTAAGATTATTTGTTTTATTTTCTTACAAATTATTCTCGTTTTATTTATTATGAATATTCTTACTTCTTAACAGTTTTATGAGCACTTGGTCTAATTTATTTTGTTGAAGTAAACCTAATTTCAATATTTGGGGCAGCTATTAATCTAAATTTTAATTTAATTATGAAAAAATTATTACTATTGGTTATTCCAGCAATGATGCTATGGAATAATAACACAAATGCGCAAACAGCGCTTGAATTTGATCGTGTTGACGATTATGTTGATGCAGGAAGTAATTTCAACCTAAGCAATTACACACTTGAAGCATGGGTTTATTGGGATGGTGAAAGTCTTCCGAATGAAAATAATGTTATTATTGGTGGAGGTGATAACAATCCTCATTTCTTTTGGATTGTTAATGGTTTTATGTATACAGGTATTAATAACAAAGAATTTGTTGTTGTCGACGAACAGCCAATGCCAGTAGGAGAATGGATTCACTTTGCCGTGACTTATGAAGGCGCTACCGGAAATATGCGTATGTACAGAAATGGTGTAATTACACCATTTGGATCAACAAATTCCAGAGGAGACTCAGGATTTGTGCTTACAGAGCTTAACATTGGTAGAAATAATAACCCAGTTAAGCAAAGCTTATTTGGAGGTATGATTGATGATGTGCGTGTATGGGATTATGTAAGATCAGCAGAAGAAATTGCTGATAATTATGAGTCTTGTCTTACAGGAACAGAATCTGGACTAGTCGCATTTTACGATATGGAAGATGGATCAGGTAGCAATGTAGCTTCTGATTTAACAGGTAATGGTAACGACGGAACACTTGTCAATATGGATGTTGATAATTCATGGGTTGACGGGTACGGTTCTTGTGGCGAAGAAGAGCCAGAGCCAGAATGTATCGAAATTACTAGCTTTTATCCAAATCCAACTTGGAACAAGGTTTACTTAAATCTTAATGCAAGCTATAACAGTATGCAAGTAAGAGTATATAACCAATGGGGTTATTACGTAAGAGGTAAATATGTATGTGGTCCCTTAGATAAGGTAAACGCTAGTTTATACGGTCTTAGTGGAGGTCGTTACTATTATGTTATGGTAATCGATTGTGAAACTTGGAAGTATGACTATGTTAGAGTATACAAAAGAAGCTGGTGCTAATAATTAGTACTAGTAGCTTTTAAAAATTAATTATAGTAGTATTTAAAACCATCAAGTTTTACTTGATGGTTTTTTTGTTACAGTAATTTTAAGTAAGGTTATTGAGATTGTATTAAATACCCTTGTTTTTGGATGTTTATGCTATTAAACAAGGAGTTGTATAGAAGCTATTTTCATTTCTTTGAAATCAATCTAATCTTTTAGGCTATTATTTAAGCCTTTTATCTATTTTTTTTTTGAGTTACAAAACTTAGTGTAATATTCGCCCCACAAATCTTAACTTAGCTTACAATGATAAAAAGATTACACCTATTGGTGGTAATTACCATCTCCACTATTTTTATTTCTAGTGCTCAAACTTCCTTAGAGTTTGATTTTATAGATGATAACATTACAACTTCGAATAATTTCAATTTAACCAGTTACACACAAGAAGCTTGGGTTTATTGGGATGGTAACAGTCTTTCCAACGAAAATAACGCCATAATCAGTGGAAGCGGTAGTAATCCACACATTCTATGGATAGTTTCTGGTAAAATGTATGTCGGGAATAACGGGAATGAATTTGTTGTTATAGATGACGATCCAATGCCTGTAGGGCAATGGATTCATTTTGCTGTTTCTTATAACGGTGATACTGGAAATATGCGTTTGTATAGAAATGGAGCGCCTACAGGAACACCATTGGGTTTTTCGGATCCAGGATTTGTACTTACTGAGCTAAATATGGCAAAATATATAAAGCCATTAATAAACACTAAAGAGCATATATTTGGTGGAATGATAGATGACGTTCGATTATGGGATTATGTGAGAACACCGGGGGAAATAGCAGCAAATTATAATCAATGCCTAACGGGTACCGAAACTGGTTTAGTAGCCTTATACGAATTTGAGGATGGAACAGGCAGTTCGACATTAACTGATAGTACTGGCAATGGCCATGACGGAACACTCGTAAGTATGGACCCAGCAACAGACTGGGTTACTGGTCAAGGTATTTGCGAAGCTATCGCTCCAACCTCAACTGTAATAATTGACGATACATCATTAACAATTGGGGAGACAGCAACGGTTACTATTACCTTTAGCGAGGTAGTTACTGGATTTGATAATTCCGATTTAACCATAGCAAATGGTACACTAAGTGCTGTAAGTTCTTCCGATGGTGGAGTGACTTACACAGGAACTTTTACACCAACTACCAATATTGAAACAACAACTAATATCATCACATTAGATAACACTGGAGTAAATGATGCTTCTAATAACCCAGGAGTTGGAGCTACAGATTCAAATAATTATGCAATAGACACCTTAGCTCCAACAGCAACGGTGTCAATTGATGATACTTCATTAATATCTGGCGAAACAACAACTGTTACTATTACTTTTAGTGAGGCAGTAACTGGGTTTGATAATTCTGACCTGACTATTGCAAATGGGTCTCTTACAACAGTAAGTTCTGCTGATGGAGGTATTACTTTTACTGGTGTGTTTACACCAGCTGCGGATACAGAATCTGCTACAAATACCATAAGCTTAGACAATACAGGAGTAAATGATATGGCTGGTAATTCTGGCGTTGGAACTACAAATTCAAATAATTATGCAATAGATACTTTAGCTCCAACAGCAACTGTATCAATTGATGATGCTTCATTAATATCTGGCGAAACAACAACCGTTACGATTACGTTTAGCGAAGCAGTCATTGGTTTCGATAATTCAGACTTAACTGTTCCAAATGGAACACTGACAGCAGTTAGTTCATCAGATGGAGGCATTACCTTTACAGGTATTTATACGCCAACAACAGAAATAGAAGTCTCAACCAATATTATTACATTAGACAACACTGGAGTTACCGATACAGTTGGCAATTCTGGAGTAGGTATAACAGATTCAGGTAATTATGCAATCGATACGTTGTTGCCAACCTCAACTGTTTCTATTGATGATACAATACTTTTGTCCGGTGAGACAGCAATGGTAACAATTACTTTTAGCGAAGCGGTTACTGGTTTCGATAATTCTGACCTTATTATTCCAAATGGAACATTGACAGCGGTTAATTCTGCGGATGGTGTTACCTTTATAGGGACTTTTACGCCA